>WFVQ01000070.1 GCA_015491585.1 Deltaproteobacteria bacterium | reverse complement strand
GTGTTTCTGGCCGTGGGCTTCGAGACCACTGCTCCGGTGGTGGCGGCAGTGATCAGACAGGCAGCGTCGGAGGGGGTGGACAACTTCTTCGTGGCACCTGCCCACAAAAGAATGGTCCCAGCCTTGGATGCCCTGCTTTCCCTGGAGGGTATGGAACTCGATGCCCTCCTCCTGCCCGGCCACGTTAGCTCCATAATAGGGGCGGATGCCTACCAGGAACTGGCGGAGCAGTACCGGCTTCCAATGGTGGTGGCAGGGTTCGAGGCGGTGGACATATTGACTGCCATCCTGGCCGCTCTGGAGATGGGGCGGGACTGTGAGTGGGGCGTTGTGAACTGCTATCCCAGGGCGGTGACCGGAGAGGGGAACCAGAGGGCCCTGGATGTCATGGAGGAGGTCTTCGAGAGCTGCGGCGCCGAGTGGCGCGGTCTGGGCCTCATACCTGGAAGTGGTCTTGGTCTGAGGGGGGGTTACCGCGGATTCGACATCTTCGAGGTGGTGGATGTGGAGGCGGCCGATGTCCCGCCGGTTTCCGGATGCAGGTGCGGAGAGGTGATAGTTGGACGTATAAGGCCGCAGGAGTGCGCTCTTTTCATGACCCGCTGCACTCCAGATGCGCCGGTGGGCCCGTGCATGGTGTCGTCCGAGGGGACCTGTTCGGCCCATGCCCACTGGGGCAGCGGCGCAGATGGAGCGGAGACCTATTAGAGATGGAGAGGATATATCTGGGTCGCCAGCCCATTTTCGACAGGAAGAAGAGGACCGTGGCCTATGAGCTCCTTTACAGGTCTGGCCGTGGGAAGAATGCGTTTCCCGACATAGACGGCGACCGTGCCACGACCCAGGTCCTCTACAACCTTCTGTATGGAATGGGGGTGCAGGAGGTCACCGGCGGGAGACAGGCGTTCGTGAACATGACACGCGGGCTGCTGCTCTCCGGGATAGCCAAGAACCTGGATCCCGCCTCCGTGGTGATAGAGGTGCTCGAGAACGTGACCATAGACGACCAGGTTGTCAGGTCGTGCGAGGAGCTAAGGGAGCTGGGGTTCCGGCTCGCCCTGGACGACTTCGTGGTGCAGGAGGGGGTGGAGAGGCTGCTCCCCCTGGCCTCGGTAGTCAAGCTGGATTTTATGGCGGATTCCAGGGAGCGGCTCAAGGAAGTCGTCTCCATGCTCGAGAAGTACGAGGTGGAGCTCCTGGCAGAGAAGATAGAGACAGAGGAGGACTTTCAGGATGCGCTCGTTATGGGGTGCGTCTATTTCCAGGGTTATTTTTTCGCAAAGCCCGTGATACTGGAGCGCAATGAGCTCCCAGCAGCGGCCTGGAGCCACCTTAAGATCATGGGGGCCATCCAGAGGCCGGAGATGGAGGTGGACGAGATGACCGAGATCATAGCCTCCGACCCCGGCCTAACCTACAAACTCCTCCAGTTGGTCAACTCCGCGGCCTTCGGTTTCGAGAAGAAGGTCTCCTCCATACAGCAGGCCCTGGTGTTGCTGGGGGAGAAGGAGCTGAGGCGCTGGCTTACATTCGTCATCCTGAACTCCATACGCGGCGACAGGCCCCAGGAGATTATGGTTCTCGCCTGCACCCGCGGCAGGTTCGCGGAGCTTCTCGCTTGCGCCATCGGAAGGGAGCATCTTGCGCCGGTGTTGTTTCTCACCGGCCTGCTCTCAATGCTTGGGGTCATAATGGGCAGGCCGCTGAAGGAGCTGCTCTCCGAGTTGCCGCTGGACAAGACGATAGCCCAGGCCCTTCTGGAACGGAAGGGGCCGCTGGCACCTTATTACTACCTGGTTTATTCCTACGAGAGGGGGCAGATGGACGTGGTGGCGAGGCTGGCCGAGGCCCTCGGCATTGACGAGGAGACAGTGGGAAAGTGCTACATAGAGGCGGTGAGATGGACGGACAGCTTCCTGCTTCATGGTGTTTGATGGGGGTTTGAATGGAGAACGGCGTGGTGCTCTTGGATCACGGAAGCGGTGGATTGGCTGCGGGCCGCCTGATCCAGGAGTTTTTTCTTTCCAGGTTGGGCCACGAGGAGCTCCACCGCCTTGAGGACAGCGCCGAACTTGCCCTCGACTCGAGAAGGATAGCATTCACCACTGACAGCTATGTGGTGGATCCGCCGTTTTTCCCAGGCGGGAACATAGGCCATTTGGCAGTCCACGGCACTGTGAACGATCTCGCTGTAAGGGGGGCAAGGCCGCTGTTCATGAGCCTGGCACTGATCCTCGAGGAAGGGCTGCCCCTTTCAGAGTTGGATCTTGTAGCCGAGACAGTGGCGCAGGCCGCCCGGGAGTGCGGCGTACAGGTAGTGACTGGGGATACCAAGGTGGTACCCCGCGGAAAAGGGGACAGGATCTTCATCAATACAGCGGGAATCGGGATCCTGGACGGTCCTTCCTATTCGGTTTCTGGTCTGGAGCCGGGAGATATCCTGCTGGTCTCCGGACCTGTGGGGCAGCACGGCATGGCGGTCATGGCGGCGCGCGCGGGCATAGACCTCGGAGGCGGCGCAGGGAGCGACACCGCGCCTGTCTGGGAGATGGTGGAGGCCTTGGCCTCTGATCTGGGAGCGGGTCTCCACGCCATGCGCGATCCCACCAGAGGGGGGCTGGCCACGGTCCTCTGCGAGATGGCCGAGGCCTCGGGCGTTGAGATCGAGGTGGAGGAGCGGGCGGTCCCGGTTGCTTCATGGGTCCGCGGCCTGGCAAAAGTCATGGGTCTGGATCCCTTCTATCTGGCAAACGAGGGAAGGTTGGTCCTTGGCGTGGCTGAGGGAATGGAGGAGAGGGGCCTGGCCGTGCTCCGCTCCTTTCCCCAAGGGGCCGGGGCGGAGGTCATCGGCCGGGTGGTGTCGAAGGGCCGTGGAGGCGTGGTTTGTCTCACCGCTGCTGGAGGTTCGCGCCCCTTGCGACGGCTCCACGGCGACCCGCTTCCAAGGATATGTTGACAGAGACGCCTGAGAACAGACACAGCGCCCTGGTTGCAGGCGCCGGTAATCTCCTCCTTGCCGACGAGGGGTTTGGCGTCCACGTGGTCAAGGCGTTGGCCCGGCGTTACCGCTTCCCTGAAGAAGTCACCATCTATGATGCCGGAACTGCGGGCATCTATATGGCCCCGGTCATCCAGGATCACGACCATATACTCTTCATAGACGCCGTTGCCGCTCCTGGCCCTCCAGGATCGCTCTATCTATTCGAAGATGACGGCTTCTGGAGAGCCGGCGGGGAGCTGCTGGCCTCTCCACACCAGGTGGGGCTGGCCGAGGTGATGGCCCTGTGCCGGTTTCATGGCTGGCATCCGGAGAGGATCGCTCTGCTCGGGGTGGTTCCGGCCAGGATAGAGCCTGGCACTGCCTTGGGGCCAGAAGTTTTGCAGCGGGTGGACGACGCCGTGGAAAAGGCGGTGGAGTTGCTGTCGGAATGGGGGTTCGAGGCCAAGGAGAGATGTGATGCATGAGCTATTCCTGGTGCAGGCCCTCTTGGTGCAGCTCAAGGAGCTGTGTGAGGAGCACGGCAGGTCTAAGGTAAGTATGGTCACCGTCTCCATTGGAAAGGAGTCGTGTGTGGTCCCTGATTCGTTCGCTTTCCTCTTCGATGCGGTCAAGGCGGAGGAGGAGTGCGCCACAGGGGCGCTGCTCCGCATTGAGGAGGGGGAGGGAAGAGATTTGATCCTGCTCCGGGTGGAGCTCGAGGAGGCAGATAGAAGTGTGTGATTCCTGTGGATGTGGCGGTGCAGAGAGATTGGTTGTCGAAGTCAACAGGAGTGTTCTCGATGAGAACAGGCGGGTTGCCCAGGGCAACCGCCGGATGCTGAGGGAAATGGGAGCAGTGGCGCTGAATCTCATGAGCAGTCCTGGAGCAGGGAAGACAACGCTGCTTGAGCGGACCATTGCCGCCCTAAAGGATCGTTATAGGATCGGGGTGATCGAAGGGGATGTGGAGACGGAGCGGGACGCCCAGCGGATAAGGGCCCAGGGTGTGCCGGTCGTCCAGCTCACCACAGGCGGCGCGTGCCACCTCAGCGCCGCCTTGGTCCACAAGGGGCTGCACGGGCTCAAGGGCATTGGAGAGGGGGTGTATGACCTCGTCTTCATCGAGAATGTGGGCAACCTGGTCTGCCCGGCGGCCTTTGACCTGGGGGAGGACGTAAAGGTGGCGTTGCTTTCGGTGCCGGAAGGTTCTGACAAGCCTGCCAAGTATCCCGCGCTGTTCAGGGAGGCATCCCTCTTTATCATAACCAAGGTGGATTTGCTGGAGCATTTCGACTTTTCCCTTGACGAGGCCGAGAGACTGGCAAGGGGGATCAATCCGGATGTGGAGATCCTCCGTCTCTCCGCTGTTTCTGGAGAAGGGGTGGGTTCCTGGCTGGAGTACGTGGCCGGCCTCGCAGAGGGGAGGAGAGGGATCAGGCCCTGAGCAGCTCCTTGAGCTCGCCCACCTTCTCCTCCAGTTCCAGGACTATGGAGGTCATCTTGTCGGCCGCCTCCTTCAGGGCCATGATCTCGGCGTCGTTTTCGTTGGAGAGGGTATGGATCTCTCCTATCCCGCCTTTGATGCTTTGGAGCGCGTTCCTGGTCATGGAACTTATGGCCGAAACAGTTTCGTTCATGGTGCCGATGCTCTGTAGCATGGTGGTGAAGAAGCTGTCCAGCTCCTGAACCAGGTCCCTGGCCGTTTCCGCGCTGGCCTTGCCGGTGGCCGCCTGCTCGAAGTTTCGTTCCACATCATGGCGTATCTTGGTGATGATTTCCTCGATGTCGGCGGTGGACTCTGCTGTGCGCTTGGATAGTTCCTTGACCTCGTTGGCCACGACGGCAAAGCCCTTTCCCGCCTCTCCGGCCCTGGCCGCCTCTATCGTGGCGTTCAGGGCCAGCAGGTTGGTCTGTTCGGCGATGGCATTTATCTCCTTGGTAATGTCTCCGATTTTCTCGCCCGAATCCTTGAGCTCCTCCATGCCTCGGGCCACGCCCTCGATGGCATCCACCATCTCCATGACCCCGCCGGTGACGTTGTTCAATAGGGATCTGCCGTTCTCTATGCTGTCCGCGGCCTCGCGTACATTCTGTTCCGCCCGCCCGGTTTCTTCCAATACGTTTTCCAGGTTGCCTGCCCCCTCCTTGACCTCTTCGGCTACTCCCAGCAGCTTCTGGGAGCGCCCTGAGATGGTGGCCACATTGTTGGTCACAACGCCCGAGGAGTCCATGACCTTGCTGACCTCGCCATAGACCATAGCCATCTTCCCGCCGAGATCCTTTATCATCATGTTCAGGGACCTGGCCATCTCCGCCATTTCGTCCCGCCCTTTCTCTTTGAAACGGAATGCGAAGTTTCCGCTGCATACTTCTTTTATGCCGTGGGTGAAGAGCCCGAGCGGCCTGTCTATGAGCATGTAAATCATGAAACCCATGAATACCAGAGTGAGAAGACTGGTGACCAAAAATACCGTCTCTCCCCAGGTTATTACCGAGGCGATGGCCTTCTGAGACGAGTTGTCGAAGGTCAGGTAAAAGTAGGAGTTTACCTCGCCCTCTCGCCAGCCAAAATGGCAGCGTGTGCAGTAGTTGGTGGTGCGCACCGCGACCACCTTGCCGATGAAGCCCGGGCCCTCTATAAATCCTTTGTCCGCTTTTCTGGCCAGGCCCTCGCGCTTTCTCTCCTTCTGCCCTTTGTCAGAGGAGTAGCGCACGGTCCAGGTGTTGTCCATCAGCGAGAACTCCCGTACCCCCTTCTCCTTTGCGATCTCTCTGAGTAACTCCTGAAATTGGTCCATATTTCCCTTTTTCAGGGCATCCACCGCGCTTCGGGTGGCCACCTCCGCCATCTGGGATATCATGAGCCCGAACTGATCGCGCTGTATGGAGGTGATTCTCTGCAGGACCCAGTTGGACACCAAACTGAACGAGAGACAGACCGCAAGGACCACCAAAAGGATCTTGTACCTTATCTTCATTGCTCCACCTCGCTGCCCGTTCAGATGTCGGAGAACTTGACCGCATCCTCGATTTTGGATGGATCGGTGTATATTCCGGTGGCCTTGGGCCAAGGCCATTTGGGGTGGGCGCAACCTATGCATGGAGTGTTGGCGGCTACGCACCATGAGGTCTCCCGGTTCCAGCGCCGGAGCGGACAGTCTGCAAAGGTCACCGGGCCCCGGCAGCCCATCTTGAACAGGCAGTTGCGCTTGTCGCGAGAGTAATCCATAACGTACCGGTTTTCGGCGAAATAGCGGAATCTCTGGCAGTTGTCGTGGTTCACCTGGCCGTAATAGAGTTTCGGCCGCCCTTCGTCGTCCAGCGGGGGCAATTTGCCGTAGGCCACGAAGTAGGCCACTGCGCCGGTGAGCCTATGACCGTTCAATGGGCAGCCAGGCAGCCTGACCAGGGGTTTTTTCAGCCCTTTAATCTCCATGAACCGGGCCAGGGAGACGGCCCCGGTCTCTGGGTTGGCGGCCGGTATCCCGCCGTAGGAGGCGCAGCTTCCGCATGCTATCACCGCTGCGGCTGCCTCTATCATGCCGGGGAGCACGTCGGTCAGGGGGCGATCTCCTATGGTGCATGCCTCAGGCATTCCGGCTGGAATGGCCCCTTCGAAGCAGAGGACGAATCCGCCCTTTTTTCGCTGGGTTTCTATTATCTCCGTTGCCAACCCTCCTTGTGCAACTGAGAGTGTAGGATGGAACTTGAGATCTACAAAGGTGGAGAGGAAAGGTACCAGCGAGGGAGAGTCGCAGTAGATCAGTGACATGGAGTCTCCAGTGCATCCCTGGCCGCTGAGCCAGATCACCGGCACCTCCTTGTGTGCGATCTTCATGAACGCCTCGGCGAAATCGGCACTCATCATGGCGCCACCGCCGTAGATGGCCGCTGACCTTAAGCAGAACTTTAGGAAGTCACGCCTTGTCATGGGATTTTTTAGAAGGTTCATGGCATCTCCTTGAAGGCGGTGTGGGAGTGTCAATGGATGGAGCAGGCAAGGCAGGGATCATAACTCCGCACCACCCGCCCGGCCTCCACCATGCCGTCTCCATGTTCCAAGGGGGTCCCTTCCAGGGCTCGCTCCACCGGCCCCGGCCTGCCAGCGCCGTCCCTGGGAGAGAAGTTCCAGGTGGAAGGGACCACGCACTGATACCTGGTGACACGGCCATTCTCGGCTTCGACGTAGTGCAGTAGCTCGCCCCTGCCGGCATTGGAGAGCCCCAGCCCCTTTCCGCTTACCGGTTTGCCGAGATCGACTATCTCTATAGTGGGTTCATCGGGATTTATCCTTCCGATCACTTGTTGGGCGAACTCCAGGAGGATTGCCGCCTCGGCGGCCCTTGCCAGATGCCTGCCCATGGTCGAAAAGGCCCTCTCTTTGGGCTGTTCCAATTCCTCCATTAATTTCAAGAATCTGTCGTCCTTGCCAGCATTCACATAGACACGGGAGAGCGGCCCGGTCTCCAGAGGATGGCCCATGTACCGCGGGGCCTTTATCCAGGAATATGCTCCCTGCTTGCCGGGTTCGGGTTCAGTGAGCCCTTTTCTGAATTCTGTGGCGCCGTTGCCCTTGTAAAATGAACTGGTTAGGTCCTCGGTAATGGCGCCGGCATCGAAGGGATGGCTCTCTCCATCTATGATCACCCCTGCCTCGAAGAGCGGGGAGCCCAGGGAAGAGAACCCGCCATAACACAATAGATTGTGATACCCTTCTCCTATGGTGAAATAGGCGGGGTAGCGCCGGCAGACCGTTTTCACATCAGGTATGTAGGCCGTGACCACAAAGCTGTAGAGGCTGTCGGCTATGGAGGATATCTTGGCCAGCTTGTCCTCGGTGATCTCTGTGGTGACGCCTCCGGGAAAGATGGTATGGCAGAATGGCGTCTTTCCTCCTAATGTCGCCAGGGCAGATGAACCGAGGCCTACCATCTCCAGGGCCTCGATGTAGTTTGCCAGCAGGGGCAGGGCCGTCGCTGGTTCCGCGATATAATCACCCTGGACCTTTGGTGCCAGCAGGGCCGGCCCTTTCTCGGCCACCCACTGTTTCACCCTTTTCAGTGCAGGGTCAGGGCCTTGGAATGATGCCAGCGCGGCGAAATCCACATAGTCCGGCAGGGAAAGGTGGTAGAAGTGGAGCATGTGGTCACATGCGATGTGGAGGGCGAGTATCAGGTCTATGAGCATCGCGCCATTGGGAGGGACCTCAACCCCGTATAGGTCCCGCAGCGCCCTGGAGGCCGCGATCCCATGCACCTCGTGGCATACGCCGCAGATGCGCTGGGTTATCCTGGCGGCGTCCATAGGGGCGCGTCCCTTCATGATGTTTTCGAAGCCGCGGTACATCTCTCCCTTGGTGCGTGCCGAGACGATCTTCCCTCCATCCACCTCGGTCTCTATAGAGAGATGCCCCTCGATTCTGGTCACAGGGGCCAGGACCTTTTGTGCCATCGGTCTACCTCCAGGTTGCCCTTGGTGTGTAAGCTGTCTGTACCATCTCCCCGCGCCTTGAGGCGGCGCACCAGTGAAAATTGCGGGATTTCCAGTGGTTATTTATCGATTATCGGCAAAGATGAGGTCGCAGTCAAGGAGGGATCGGAAGGAGGGTTTGGCTGCCTGCTCGAAGTTGCGTTCCATATCCTTGTGTTTTGGTGATGACTCCTCATATCGGCCCGCCGGAGCGGATGTGGACGAATTTTGGGCTGGAGGTCCGCTTTGTTGACTACCTGGAAAACGATGATAACCTTGAAGAGAGTCGAGCTGCCCGCCTGCCACTGTGATCAAGGGTCGGGGTCTGGGAGAGAGCTATGAATGCAGCAAAACCATTGATCGCGATGCTCATTGCCGTCATCTTCTTCCCGTCCGCTGTCATTGCCGGGGATGGGAGCGGCGGAGGGGAAGCCGCCGGGTTTCAGAAGATTCCGCTTCCCTCCGGTCTTTCAAAGGATACCCAGTTCATCATCTATTACATAGACAAGCGGTTCGAGCTCATGCATCGCGAAATCGACAAGCGCTTCGAGATGATGCATCGTGAGATGGACAAGCGGTTTGAACTCATCACCCGCACAATGGACAAGCGGTTTGAACAGGTCGATAAGCGCTTCGAGCAGGTCGATAAGCGCTTCGATGAGGTGAACAAGAAGTTCGAGATGATCATAAACCTCATGATGGCCATAGTTGGTGCGTTCGCCGCGATAGTCGCTGTCACCATTGGATTCGCCATATGGGACAGGCGGACCATGACCCGTCCCTTTGAGGACAAGGTGAGGAAGATCCAACAAGACACCGACAAGCTGAACCGTCTCATGGATGCGCTCAGGAAGCTCGCCAGGCACGATCCCAAGCTGGCGGAGGTGCTCCGCTCTTTCTCGCTGCTTTGAGGCGGCCTATTTTAAACTTGCAGCCTAACCCGGTGTCCATTAAACCGGGAGAAGTCCAAATATAACCTCACGGGTCTTGACGTCTTCTTACCTTCTGTCGGCCCGCCGTCAAGCGGGCCTTTCTTTTTCGAATAATCTGCTGCACCATTGGGGTGAATCCACGGCCGCTCTTCGTAACCAGGAGGAAAGTTCATTTCAGATTACGATGCAGCGGAAGCCGAGAATGTTCGAGGTCGATCTCAGTGGAACGGTTGTTCTGCTGATAAGGGAGATTTCCGCGCCGCTCAACCATGATCCGCCCTTTGCCACCACCTGGAGGCCGGTCCTGTCCAGTGATGAGGTTAGCTCCCACACGTTCCCTAGGCAATCGACCAGGCCAAAGGGGTTGGCATACTCACTGAACATCGTCACCGGGCTGGTGTTTCCTATCTGGGCGGTTTCTGTGTTGGCCCTCCCCCCGGCCCACTGGTTGCCCCAAGGGAACAGCAGGCCTCTTTTGGTCCTGGCCGCGGCCTCCCACTCATCCTCGGAAGGAAGCCGGCAGCCCACCCAAGCGGCAAAGGCCAGTGCGTCCTCGGTACAGACGTGGACAACCGGATGATGGCGCCGGTTGTAGACGTTGGAGCCCGGGCCCTCGGGCTGATGCCAACAGGCCCCTTCGACCTTTCTGGATACAGGATAGGGGCGGACCGAGAAGCGCAACAGACGCCCTGACGGATCGGTCACCCGCTGGATGCGGGGCTCGAACACGGTGCTGTATCCCACCCTCTCGGCCACGGTCAGGTAGCCGGTCTGTTCAACGAAGGCGGAGAATAGGGCATTGGTAACAGGGTATTTCTTTATCTTGAATCCACCAAACTCCATCCGCCTCCTGGGAGCAACCGTCCCAAAGGCCGCTCCCCCCAGGGGATACACACCTTCAGGCACCTCCACATGGATGTTCAGTTCCTGATCCTTCTGGATGAGAAAGGTCTCGAATTCCCGTT
>WFVQ01000069.1 GCA_015491585.1 Deltaproteobacteria bacterium | reverse complement strand
TCAAGGTGTCCCTCGTTCCTGCATGGGATAGCGCCGACGACGTGCTCGCGGAGCTGCCCCAAGGCATAGATGCCGTGCTGGTAGGGCCGCTATGGCATCTCGGCCAGGAACAGCAGCAGCGCCTGGCAGATGGCCTGATAGCCAGGGGAATCGCCGGGTTCGCCATATGGGACCGGGCACAGGTGGAGGCAGGTCTGCTGGCCGGCGCCGAGACCGGTGAGAAACACGATGTTCTGGCCAGGAGGACCGCGGTCGCAATCCTGGACATACTCCAGGGGGATAAGCCCAGATCCGTAGATGTAGAATTTGCCCGCGAACGGATGCTGACTATCAACATGGCCACTGCCAGGCGGCTCAACATCTATCCCAGCCTCCTCCTCCAGACCGAGGCCGACCTCATCAACGAGGAAGAGGAGACGGGTGCACGCCGCCTCAACATAAGAAAGGCAGTGGAAGAGGCCATTGCCGCGAACCTCCGGCTCCAGTCCGCGTATGTGAACGTGAAGGCCGGGGAACACGCTGTCAGGGAGGCTATGGCCGATCTCCTTCCCAGGATCGATGTCTCCACTGGCGCCAGGGCCATAGACGACGACAGGGCCGAGGCCGGAGGAGGCGTCTCTCCCGAACGGGCCTGGACCGGCAGCGCCGGAGGCTCCATACTGCTCTACTCCGATACCAAATGGGCGCGCTACACCGCAGAAAAGCTTCTCCAGCGGGCAAGGAAGATGGACAAGGAGCGGGTGAAGCTCGATGTCACCTACGATGCAGCCGTGGCCTATCTGAATGTCCTCAGGGCAAGGACCGTGGAGAAGATATACAAGGAGAACCTATCGCTCACCAAGGCAAACCTCGAGCGGGCTAAAATAAAAGTCTCCACCGGCGCCGCAGGGCCAGACGAGGTGTACCGTTGGGAATCCAAGTTTGCCAATGACCGGCGCCAGGTATTGTACAGGGAGTCCGACACCATGGACGCAATGGAGGCCCTCAACAGGATCCTCCACCGCCCCCTCCAGGAGTCCTTCATACCCGAAGAGGCCTCCCTGGACGATCCCCTCTTCATCGTAGGAGACGACTTCTACTACCGACTAATGGAGACCCCCATGCTCCTCGAGAAGTTCAAGGAATTCGCGGCCAGGGAAGCTGTTGCGCTCAGGCCTGAGCTGCGGACCTTTGATGCAGCCATTCGGGCCAAGGAGAGACTGAAAGTGGCGGCAAAGCGGGAGATATGGCTGCCTGACTTCACCGTAGAATGGAACGTGGATCACTATATCGCCGAGGACGGCCGGGGTGAACGCGACGATTCCCCACTCGACGACACCGACTGGAGCGTAGGCGTGTTCGCGCGGATTCCGCTGTTCGAAGGCGGCAAAACCGTTGCCAAGGCCAGAAGGCTCCAGGAGGAGGTATCCAGGCTCTACATAAACAAAAACGCCCTGGAGGAAAAGGTGATCCAGGACGTCCTCTCGGCCATCAACCGCACCAGGGCCTCCTATCCCTCCATAAGCCTCACCAGGGAGGCGGAAGAGGCCGCCAGGAAAAACCTTGAGCTGGTCACCAATGCGTACATCCAGGGCATTAAAAGCATCATAGACCTCCTGGACGCCCAGAACCAATACCTCAACGCCAAACTCGACTCGGCCAACGCGGTCTACAACTTTCTCATCGACTTAATGGGAGTTCAGAGAGCGATGGGCGAGTTCTTTCTGTTCATGCCCGACGAGATGCGCGACGAATGGCTTCAGAGGGCTAGAACGGAGATAAGCCTCAGGTAGCGGCGGACCGCCGGAATGGAGAAGCCCTCCCTCTCCTCCCAGATCATGGCCGGAGTGGCCATAGGTCTGCTCCTGGGGCTCTTCTTCGGCGAGCGGGTGGCCTTTCTAGGCATAGTGGGCACCATCTATGTAAAGCTGCTTCAGGTCACCGTGCTCCCCTACATCATAGTCTCGTTGACAGGAAGCCTGGGAAAACTCTCCATGCACCAGGCGTCGGTGATGGCAAAGAGGGTATCCCTCATCTTCCTCCTGCTGTGGACATTCACGCTGCTGGCTGTGCTGCTTTCGGTATTCTCGTTCCCTACCATAGAATCAGCCTCTTTCTTCTCTAAGTCAATGATCCCAGACGCCCAGGAGCCAGACTATCTCTCTCTCTACATCCCATTCAACCCCTTCTTCGCCCTGTCCCAGAAC
>WFVQ01000068.1 GCA_015491585.1 Deltaproteobacteria bacterium | reverse complement strand
GTCTGGCATTGTCTCAACTTCTCGCTCCTGGTTGTTTTGTTGGTCAAGTTTCTCAAGAGGCCGCTCACCGAGTCGCTCAAGGGGCGGCAGGAGCAGGTGGCCGCGGCTTTCGAGGAGCTGAAGGCCAGCAAGGCCGAGGCTGAGCGCAAGTACGCGGAGTATGAGCGCAAGCTCGCCAACATGGAGGAGGAGGCTGACCGGATACTCAAGGCGTTTATCGAGCAGGGCAAGGCGGAGAAGGAGAAGATCATAGCCCAGGCCCACGAGTCGGCGGAGCGTATCAAGGCGCAGGCCGAGCTGTTCATTCAGCAGGAGCTGGTGAAGGCCAAGAGGGAGCTCCAGCAAGAGGTTGCGGAGATGGCCGTGCAGATGGCTGAGGAGATAATCCGCAAAAATATTACTGAGGACGATCACAAGAAGCTCATTGAGGACTACTTACAGAAAGTGGAGGCCAAAAGTTGAGCGGTACAGTCGTAGCCCGGAGGTATGCCAAGGCCCTCTTCTCTGTTGCGAAGGAGGAGGGCAAGCTTCAGGAATATGGGGACGCCCTCGGTCGGGTGGCCTCCTTTCTGCAGGAGAACCCTGAGATAGAGGAGGCGCTGGCGAGTCCTGTCTTTCCCTTGGAATCCAAGGGTGCCATTATAGAGAAGGTGGTCGAGGCCTTTGAGTTGAGTGGGGGGCTTGCCACCTTTTTGTCTCTGATGGCCGAGCGGAATCGTCTCATGCATCTGAGGCAGGTGGCGGATTTTTATAGGGAGCTCCTGGACGAGGAGACAGGTGTGGTGAGGGCCATAGTGCGGTCCGCCGTGCCCCTCTCCGACGATCTCAGGCAGCGTCTTGCCGAGGCCTTCGGCAAGGTGGTCGGCAAGTCGGTGGAGCTGGAGGTCAAGGAGGATCCCGAGGTTATCGGTGGGGTCATCGCCCATATCGGAGATGTGATATGGGATGGCAGTATAAGAAGCCAGCTGCAAGGCTTTAAAGAATCTATAGGGAGAGGTGAGCTGGTATAATGGCACAGATAAAAGCATCCGAAATCAGTGACATCATAAAGAAGCAGATCCAGGATTATGAGAAGTCGGTCGATCTGGCCGAAACCGGCACCGTGCTCTCGGTGGGTGACAATATCGCCCGCGTCTACGGCGTTCGGAACTGTATGGCCATGGAGCTCTTGGAGTTCCCTGGCGGGATCATGGGTGTAGCCCTGAACCTTGAGCAGGACAACGTTGGTGTCGCGGTCATGGGCGATGTCACCGGCATCAAGGAGGGGGATATCGTCAAGAGGACCGGGAAGATCGCGCAGGTTCCAGTGGGCGAGGCCCTTCTCGGCAGGGTGGTGGATGCCCTGGGCAACCCCATCGATGGCAAGGGTCCCATCAATGCCACCGAGTTCAGGCGTATCGAGGTGAAGGCGCCTGGCGTCACCGAGAGGAAGCCGGTCCATGAGCCTTGTTATACCGGGCTCAAGGCCATCGATGCCATGACGCCGGTGGGCAAGGGGCAGCGCGAGCTCATTATCGGCGACCGCCAGATCGGGAAGACCGCTATTGGTGTCGATGCCATCATCGCGCAGAAGAATACTGGCGTTTACTGCGTGTACGTCGCCATCGGCCAGAAGCAGTCCACTGTGGCCCTGGTTGTCGAGGCCCTCAGGAGGGCGGGCGCCATGGACTACACCACGGTCGTGGCGGCCAGTGCCAGTGAGCCCGCGTCGTTGCAGTATCTTTCGGCGTTCTCTGGCTGCGCTATGGGTGAATACTTCAGGGACAATGGCAAGCATGCCCTCATTATATATGATGATCTTTCCAAGCAGGCCGTGGCGTACCGCGAGCTGTCGCTTCTTCTCAGGCGTCCTCCGGGACGTGAGGCCTATCCCGGCGATATCTTCTACAACCACTCCAGGCTGTTGGAGAGGGCCGCGAAGGTGAGTGACGAACTGGGTGCAGGGAGTCTTACCGCCTTGCCCATCATCGAGACCCAGCAGGGTGACGTCTCGGCGTACATTCCGACCAACGTGATCTCGATTACCGACGGCCAGGTCTACCTGGAGCCGGGCCTCTTCTTCGCAGGTGTCAGGCCCGCCATCAACGTTGGTCTGTCGGTCTCCAGGGTCGGTGGTGCGGCCCAGGTCAAGGCCATGAAGCAGGTGGCCGGTACTTTGAGGTTGGACCTCGCTCAGTACAGGGAGCTGGCCGCTTTCGCCCAGTTCGGCAGTGACCTGGACAAGGCCACGCAGCAGCAGCTCCGTCGCGGTGAGAGGCTGGTGGAGATTTTGAAGCAGCCCCAGTATCAGCCTCTTCCAATGGAGAAGCAGGTGCTCATCCTTTTTGCAGGCACCCGGGGGCATCTGGACGACCTGCCTGTGGAGGTTCTGCAGGATTTCGAGAGGGAGCTCTACGAGTTCACAGAGTCCCGTCATCCTGACATCTTCAAGGAGCTCATAGAGAAAGAGGAGATCAGTGACGACCTTGGCAAGAGGATGGCCGCCGCGATAGATGAGTTCAAGGCGGAATTCAAGGCCAACCGGAATCTCTAGGACGAGTTGGAAAGGGGCGCTGATCAATGCCATCTCTCAAGGACATAAAGATAAAGATCGGGGGCGTCAAAAAGACGCAGCAGATCACCAAGGCCATGAATATGGTGGCCGCGGCGAAGCTGCGTGGCGCTCAGGAACGGATGGAGTCCTTCAGGCCCTATGCCGAGAAGTTCGACGAGGTGATGGGTGAACTGGCCGGGTCCGCCAATCCGAGTTCTTTTCCGCTCATGGCCGTGCGGCCGGTCAAGCGTGTGGCTCTCATCGTGGTCACCTCGGACAGGGGGTTGTGCGGTGCGTTCAATGCCAACATTCTGAACGCCTCTGAGAAGTTCCTGGCGGCACAGAAGGAGGAGGGCCGCGAGGTGGTCGTGGTGACAGTGGGGAAGAAGGCCACCGGGTACTTCAAGAAGTCGCAGTATGAGGTTGTCTATTCGCTTTCGGATATAATGGGGGACGTTCAGATGTTCTCTGCCCGTCAGGTCGGGCAGGAGGTGATCCGTCGCTTCCTGGAGGAGGAGGTGGATGAAGTCCACTTCATATACGGCCGGTTCGTGAACGTCGTGACCCAGAGGCCCACTATAAAGAAACTGCTTCCCATCAGCAGTGAGGGGCTGGAGGATGCGGGCGAAGGCCAGGAGTCCAAGGCCGCGGCTCCTTATATTTATGAGCCGGAGCCGGAACAGATTCTCAATCATCTCATGCCGCTCTATGTAAATGTTCAGATCATGCACGCGATGCTGGAGACTGCGGCGAGCGAACAGGCGGCTAGGATGACCGCAATGGATAACGCCACCAGGGCGTGTACGGATATGATACATACGCTCACCCTCGCCTACAACAAGGCGAGGCAGGCCGCGATCACCACGGAGCTCATGGACATCGTTGGTGGCGCGGAGGCGTTGAAGGGGTAGAGAAAAATTTTGCTGCGCGAGCAGCGAGGAGGTATAAGGACAGATGGCTGACAACGCAGTGAATATGGGTAAAATCGCACAGGTCATCGGCCCGGTCGTGGACGTGGAGTTCGAGCCAGGCAAACTGCCTGCCATTCTAAACGGTCTCCTCGTCACCAACCCGGCCATCGACGATACCGAAGACAACCTCGTTATCGAGGTTGCTCAGCACCTCGGAGACAACATGGTGCGCTGCATCGCAATGGACACCACTGACGGTCTCGTCCGTGGGATGCCTGTTAAGGATACCGGCGCACCCATCAAGATCCCTGTGGGTCCTGCCACTCTGGGCAGGATCATGAACGTGGTCGGGCGCCCGGTGGACGGTAAGGGTGACATCAAGTCCGACGTCATGTATCCCATCCACCGGAAGGCCCCGGAGTTCGTGGAGCAGGATACCCAGGTCAACGTCCTTGAGACTGGCATCAAGGTCATCGACCTCCTGGTTCCCTTCCCGAGAGGTGGTAAGATGGGCCTCTTCGGAGGCGCTGGCTGCGGCAAGACGGTTATCATGATGGAGATGGTCCACAATATCGCCATGCAGCACGGTGGTATTTCCGTGTTCTGCGGAGCCGGTGAGCGTACGAGGGAGGGTACCGATCTCTATCTGGAGATGAAGGAATCGGGGGTTCTTCCCAAGGCGGCTCTCATCTATGGGCAGATGACCGAGCCTCCCGGGGCGCGTGCCAGGATCGGTCTCACTGGTCTGACCGCGGCTGAGTACTTCCGTGACGAGGAGGGTCAGGACGTCCTCTTCTTCATCGACAATATTTTCCGGTTTACTCAGGCTGGTTCCGAGGTGTCGGCCCTGCTTGGCCGCATCCCCTCGGCCGTCGGTTATCAGCCCACTCTGGCGACTGACCTCGGTGCCTTGCAGGAGCGCATCACCTCTACAACTAAGGGGTCCATTACGGCAGTCGAGTGTGTCTATGTCCCCGCGGACGACCTGACCGACCCTGCGCCAGCGACCACATTCGCCCACTTGGACGGTACGGTGGTTCTCTCCCGTCAGATCGCAGAGCTGGGCATCTATCCGGCGGTGGATCCGCTCGATTCCACTTCGCGCATCCTCGATCCCAACGTCTTGGGTGAGGAGCACTACCAGGTGGCGCGGCAGGTCCAGCAGACTTTGCAGAAATACAAGGATCTCCAGGATATCATCGCAATCCTGGGTATGGACGAGCTCTCAGACGAAGATAAGCTCACGGTCCAGAGGGCCAGGAAGATCCAGCGTTTCCTCTCGCAGCCATTCCACGTCGCAGAGACCTTCACCGGTATGCCGGGTAAGTACTGCAAGGTGGAGGATACGGTTCGCGGCTTCAAGGAGATCCTTGAGGGCAAGCACGACGATCTTCCTGAGCAGGCCTTCTACATGGTTGGAACTATTGAGGAGGCAGTGGAGAAGGCCAGCAAGTCATAAGGCGTAGCGGAGTATAGAGATGGCTAACGAAATCAGGCTTGAAGTGGTCACACCATCGAAGATGGTGGTCAGTGAGGATGTAGAGCTGGCCACTGCGCCAGGTGTTGACGGCGCCTTTGGAGTCATGGCCCATCACGCTCCACTTCTGTCCACGCTGAAGATCGGTGAGATGAGGTTCGTAAAGGATGGTCAGACCAGGAGCCTGGCCATCAGCGGCGGGTTCTGCGAGGTGTCCAACAACAAGATGACTGTGCTTGCAGAGGCCGCTGAGTATGCCGAGGAGATTGACGTGGAGCGCGCCCTCCGTGCCAAGGAGCGCGCCGAGAGGCGCCTCCAGGAGGCGGCATCAAGGGCAGAGGAGATTGACGTGGCCAGGGCCAAAGCCGCCCTGCACCGGGCTCTAGTGAGGCTTGCCGTCGCAAAGGGAAGTAGCAAGCAGTAGGCTTGTGAGATATGGTTTGAGGGGGGCAAGGGGGACCTTGCTCCCTTTTTTTGTTTGAAAGGATAGAGGATGGTTAGGTGTTCGGTGTGCGTGGTCCTTGCTGCAGGCAAGGGGACCAGGATGCGCTCGCGCATACCCAAGGTGCTTCATCCGATTTTAGGAGCGCCGATGATACATTATGTCATCAGTACTGTTCAGGAGGTGGCGGAGAAGACCGTGGTGGTCGTGGGGCATGGGGCCCAAGAGGTGGAGCGGGCGCTGGATGGACTCGGGGTGACGACTGCGGTGCAGGAACAGCAGCTCGGGACGGCCCATGCCGTATCGGCTGCAGCGGAGTCCCTGGCAGGAGCTAGAGAGGTGCTTGTTGTTTGCGGTGATACACCCATGCTAAGACCATCCACTCTAAGTAGTTTTGTAGAGAGACACCGGGAAGCTGGGGCAGCGCTCTCTGTGCTGACCTGTATTATGGCCGATCCGAAGGGCTATGGAAGGATAATACGGCGGGGAGAGGATGTTTTGGGGATTGTGGAGGAACAGGATGCCTCTGCTGATCAGCGCCAGATTCGGGAGGTGAATGCCGGGGTCTATCTTTTCTCAGGTGATTTTCTGCTCACACATCTGCCCAAGGTGCAGGCTGACAACGCACAGGGAGAGTACTATCTTACGGATCTGGTGGGGATGGCAGTGTCTGGGGGATACGGTGTGGCGGCCTTCTGCCTCGCTGATGGAGACGAGGCCATTGGAATAAATGACAGGAGGGCGCTCTCGGATGTGGAGCAAATGATGTTAAGAGATCTGCGCCGCCGCTGGATGGACCGGGGTGTATCATTCGAGAATGCGCCCACCATCTATCTGGAACCCTCGGTAGTTCTCGGCGAGGACGTGGTCCTTGGCCCTAATGTCGTGTTGAAGGGGCGGACCGAAATCGGACCGGGCGCCAGGATTGGTGCGTTCTCGTTTTTGGAAAATCAGGTGATCAAGGAGGGAACCGAGGTCCCGCCCTTTACTGTCAAGCGGTCCTGATGTAGAGGTGATGTTATGGGTGAGAATGGTCTTCAGGTGTTGGAGGAGAGGGTGCAAGCCCTTGTGGACAAGTGCCGCTCGTTGTTGGCAGAGAACAGCGGGCTGAAGGCAGAGGTCGAGGAGGCCCGGGCGCGGCTCGATGTGTTGGAGCAGGAGCTTGCAGCTCTCAGGGCAGAGAAGGAGGAGGTGCGCGGCAAGGTGGGTGCCTTGATTGAGCTCATAGACATGGCGGGAATTGCGCCTGGTGGAGGTGGCGGGAAATCAGAAGAGATGCCCCTGCTCATATCGGGACCGGTGCGGGAAGAGGGATAATTGGCAGGCAAGAAGGTCAGGCTGAACTTTTTTGGTCACACCTACTTCCTCGCGGGCGATGAGGACGAAGATTTAGAAGCGGTTGTTGCCTACGTGGAAGAGGTGGCGCAACATATTGCCAGTGAGCACCAGGGCCTGGCACAACACAAGCTCGTGGTCCTCACCGTTCTTCATATCGCTCAGGAATACATGGCGCTGAAGCGGGGCTTTTCGGCCTACAAGTCAGGATTTGAGGGGGTGGTTAAGCGCCTTGCGGAGAGAATTGACGAAATTTTGATCTCTGCCGAATAACATCTTCAAAAAACCCGATTTTGCCCGGATATTCGCCCATCCTGCCCCCCTTTTACATCTTGTGAAAATCATGTATATTGAATCAAAGCAGGAAAATGGTTTCCCTGCTGTGTTGGTGCTCGGCCAAGGTGTTTGTTGAGCCAACACCCCGTACAAGGGAGTCTCATCTTGGCGGATTGATGACGGGGCAAACATCCCTGTCTGATGTCCTCCAACGAGACACCCACCTGACACTGTCAGGTTCAATAGACCCGGCCGACACCGCACAAGCGGGGTTTTTTTAGGCTATACCCCCGTTCTGGGTCTATATATATACTGAATTTGGCGCGGAAATGGAGAGAGGCGCGAGCCTTTTGGATATAATGGCAAACAGGAAAGGGATTCCACGCTACAGGATCGGTTCCTCGTGTGGGCCGGTTTTCAGCACGGAGCCGTCATCGTCTCGTGGGCGCCGGAGTGCTCCGGTAGAGGTGACGGCGAGGCGGCGTTGAGCCCTTCTTTGACCGCTTGCCCGTTTTCCCCGCCAAATTCGTGATCTTCAAGCGATCCAGTGAGGGGGTGGCACCACTCTATAGATGGAGGAGCCACCCATGGACATACTATCTCTTTTTATAGCATTTCTGGTCGGTCTGGCCGGAGGTGGCGTGCTCCTTTACGCCTACTTCCAGAAGAAGGGTTTCCCCCTGCCCGAGGAGAAGCTGGAAGAGCTTGAGAGGCTCAGTGAGCAGGCCCGTGCCGAGGCCGAAAGGATTATCAAGGAAGCGAGGGTCAAGGGGAAAGAAGAGGCCTATGCCTTCAGAAAAGAGGTGGAGGCAGAGTTCAAGGAGCGCCAGAAGGAGCTTCTCTCTCAGGAGCGCCGGCTCGGACAAAAGCAGGAGCAGTTAGAAAAGAAACAGGAGCTCGTGGACCAGCGCGAGCTGGAGATCATCAAGAAGGCCAAGGAGCTGGAGCGTCAGGAGCGGGACCTCGCTGCGAAGGAGAAAGAGGTGGACGCGGCCTTGGAACGTCAGAGGGAAGAGTTGGAGCGGATATCGGGGATGTCGGCCCAGGAGGCCAAGGAGTTCTTGCTGAAGAGCCTGGAGGAGGAGGTCCGTCAAGATGCGGCCATAATGGTCAAGCGCATCGAGACCGAGGCCAAAGAGACCGCGGCCAAGAAGGCCAAGGAGATATTGGCGCTTGCAATATCCAGATATGCGGGAGATTTCGTCGCCGAGAGGACGGTCTCTGTGGTGGCTTTGCCCAACGATGAGATGAAGGGGCGGATAATCGGCCGCGAGGGGCGGAACATCAGGGCCATTGAGGCCGCTACTGGTATAGATATTATCATCGACGACACCCCGGAGGCGGTACTCATATCCGGCTTCAACCCGGTGCGCCGCGAGGTGGCGAGGATTGCGCTTGAACGGCTGGTGGCCGACGGGCGCATTCATCCCGCCAGGATCGAGGAGGTGGTCCACAAGGTCGAAAAGGAGATAGAGATCGCCATACGGGAGGCTGGTGAACAAGCCACCTTCGACGTTGGCGTCTACGGGATCCATCCTGAGTTGGTCAAGCTGCTGGGGAAGCTCAAGTTCAGGACCAGCTATGCACAGAACGTGCTCCAGCACTCGGTGGAGGTGGCCTTCCTGTGCGGGATAATGGCTGCCGAGCTTGGGCTCAACGTGAAGCAGGCGAAGCGTGCCGGCCTGTTGCACGATATAGGCAAGGCAGTTGATCATGAGATCGAGGGCCCTCACGCCATAATAGGGGCAGACCTTGCCAAGAAATACGGAGAGAAGCAGGACGTTGTTCATGCCATAGCGGCCCACCACGAAGACGTCAAGCCAGAGACCGTTCTGGCGGTTCTGGTCCAGGCGGCCGACGCGCTGTCAGGCGCCAGGCCAGGGGCACGGCAGGAGATATACGAGTCCTACGTTAAACGTCTTGCCGATCTGGAGGCCATTGCGAAGTCGTTCAAGGGGGTCCAGAAGACCTATGCCATCCAGGCAGGGCGCGAGATCAGGATCATAGTGAACAGCGATCAGATTTCCGATGCAGAGGCCACGCTTCTCTCCCGCGACGTGGCCAAGAAGATCGAGAGCGAACTCAGTTATCCTGGCCAGATCAAGGTCACCGTGATAAGGGAGACGCGTTCCGTAGATTACGCTAAGTAGTTCACGAGGAGTGAAGAGATGGAGAGATCTGTTTCGAAATCCCTGGAACTCATACGCAGGGGAGCGGTTGACATCATAGACGAGGATGAGCTCGCGAAGAAGCTGGAGCGCGCCATTGAGACCGGCACCCCTTTGAGGATCAAGGCGGGCTTCGACCCTACGGCCCCTGACCTACACCTTGGTCATACGGTCCTGATACACAAGATGAAGCACTTTCAGGACCTGGGCCACCAGGTGATATTCCTCATAGGCGACTTCACTGGACTGATAGGCGACCCAACAGGGAAGAGCGAGACGCGGCCGCGCCTCACTCCCCAACAGGTGGAGGAGAATGCCCGTACCTACAAGGAGCAGATATTCAAGATCCTGGATCCGCAGAAGACCGAGATTGCATTCAACAGCCTCTGGATGAAGAAGATGGACTCCATGTCCATGATAGAACTGTGCGCCAAGCATACGGTGGCCCGCATGTTGGAGCGCGACGACTTCAAGAAGAGATTCGAGGCTGGCCGGCCAATATCCATTCACGAGTTCATATATCCGTTGATTCAGGGTTACGACTCCGTGGCCCTCAAGGCGGACGTGGAGCTTGGAGGGACCGACCAGACCTTCAACCTCCTGGTGGGCCGACACCTCCAGCGGGAGTATGGCCAGGAGCCCCAGGTGGTCATAACCATGCCGTTGCTCGAGGGGACAGACGGCGTCAACAAGATGAGCAAGTCTCTGGGGAACTATATCGGTATCACAGAGCCGCCAGGCGAGATGTTCGGGAAGCTCATGTCCATTTCCGACGAGCTCATGTTCAGGTATTTTGAACTCTTGAGCTCCCTGGATATGGAGCAGATAGAAGGGCTCAGGCAGGGCATCGAGGAGGGAAGCCGCCATCCAAGGGATGTCAAGATGGAGCTTGCGATGGAGCTGGTGGCGAGGTTCCACGGGCAGCAGGCGGCTGAAAAGGCCAAGGAGGGCTTCGTTGCCCAGTTCAGCAAGGGGCAGGTCCCGGATGACGTGCCCGTGGCTGAGCTGGACTGCTCTTCGCCGGCGTTCCTGCCCAAGCTGCTGAAGGAGCAGGGGCTGGTGCAGAGCACCTCTGAGGCGCGGCGCTTGATCAAGCAGGGGGCCGTCAGCGTGGACGGGGCCAAGGTGCTGGGCGAAGAGGTCTCCCTTGGGGAGGGCCAGGTGATCAAGGTGGGTAAGAGGCGCTATCTCAGGATAGCTTGCAAATAGGCCGGCCCGCACATTGGCAGGCCGGTTCAGGAGGTGGTCATGGCAGAGAACAACGTTTTGTCGGGCAGGGCCTTCGAAGAGGCCAAGCGGTGGATACCTGGAGGGGTGAACAGCCCGGTCCGCGCATTCGGGTCCGTTGGCGGAGTCCCGCCTTTCATAGAGAAGGGCGAGGGGTCGCGGGTATGGGACAGTGACGGAAACAGTTATATCGATTACGTCTGCTCGTGGGGGCCCATGATACTTGGGCACTCCCATCCAGTGGTGAAGGGAGCGGTGGCTCAGGCGTTGGAGCAGGGGACCAGCTTCGGCGCGCCCACCTGGAGGGAGGTGGAGTTGGCCAGGAAGATCTGTTCCATGGTCCCTTCCATAGAGATGGTGAGGCTGGTGAACTCCGGCACCGAGGCAACCATGAGCGCCATCAGGCTGGCGCGGGGCTATACTGGGCGGAAGAAGATCGTAAAGTTCGACGGATGTTATCACGGCCACGCAGATTCTTTCCTGGTAAAAGCGGGGTCTGGAGTGGCGACCCTGGGCATCCCCGGCACCCCAGGGGTGCCCGAGGAGATCGTGGCCAACACCATAGCCATTCCGTTCAATGACGCAGAGGCGCTCAGAGAGGCGTTCGAGGCGCAGGGCAGTGAGATAGCAGCCGTGATCGTGGAACCTGTTCCGGCGAACATGGGAGTCGTTCCGCCTAAGAAAGGATTTCTGGAGGAGTTGAGGGAGATAACGAGCCGACACGGTGCCCTGCTTATTTTCG
>WFVQ01000067.1 GCA_015491585.1 Deltaproteobacteria bacterium | reverse complement strand
GATCTCGAAGGCGCCGTGGATCTCTCCTGCACGCCATCCCTCCATCCTCACTCCGGTGGGATCGAGGCCCTGGTCATTGCCCCACAGCTTTTTGGAGAGCGCCGGATCGCCGTGGCACATCTCGCACTCCTTGGTGAGCCTCACAGGCCTGAAATAGCGGAGCGCGGGCCTCAACTCGCCGGTCTTTGGGTCTGGGAAATCGGAGTAGAGGGTGAGTTCCCTTATTCCCTCGCTCTTAAGTTTCTGAAGGGCCTCGCGCTCGATCTCGTCGGGCTCGTTTTCGGGATTGCGTGGCTTGACCTTTGGGACCCTCAGCAGATAACCGCCCTGTTCAGCGTTCTGTTTCAGCATATATATGGAGGAGACCACAGGGACCGTGGTGAGGAAATTCTTGAGAGCTTCCTGCTTTTCTGCAGGAGAGCCGTTCAGTATCTGCCGCCGGAGCTTCTCGACGTATGCGTCGAAGGCCCCGGCCTTGTTTAGGGCCGCGACCATCTCTCTGACCGCCTCTCCCTGGAGGAGTATGGCCTTGGCCTCGTGCTTGGCCGCTTCCTTGGTCTTCTGGTATTCCCTGTAACCGCCGAAGACGATGATGATTGCTGCGACAATCAGTATGATTACCAGCACGGACGTCAGTATTTTGGTCTTCAACCCCAGTTCCTGGAACCTTTTCATCTTCCTCCTCCGCGCGCTTCGTTATGGCTAGTTATGGCTACTGGTTTCAGAATATGGTAATAGAAGTCGCCATGTCAACTTTATTCAGGCTGATAGCACGGGAGGTGCTCCCCCCCCTCTTCATAGCGGTTTTCGGGCTCTGCCTGCTCATGGTGCTGGGGCAGATGCTGCCTTTGCTCGAACCGCTGTTCCGGGCCAGGGCCACCCTGATGGACCTGGTGCGCCTGGTGCCCATCACCCTTCCCGCCCTGGCGTCTTTCGCCATACCAATGGCGGTGCTCATCGGGGTCCTCACCGGCTACATGAAGCTCTCCAGGGACGGCGAGATGATCGCCCTCTTCTCGGTTGGCGTGTCACCCCTCCGGCTGATCATGCCGGTCCTGGCGCTCTCCCTCCTCATGTGGGCCCTGGTCTCGTTCCTCACCGTATGGGCCGCGCCCAGGAGCAAGGCCGCGGTGAGGAGGTACGTGGCAGAGTTGACCCAGCGTACCCTTGCCCGCGGGCTGCCTGACAGGATATTCTTCTCTCCTGCCAGGGGCCTGACCCTCTACATCGAAGACGCCGACTCCTCGGGGAAGAGGTTCAGCAGGATATACGTGAACGATGCAAGGAAGGGAGGGGCCAACCTCCAGATACTCGCGCGCAAGGGCTCCATGCTTCTCGACAGTTCAGGAGAGGGAGTGATCTTCGACCTCGAGGACGGCTTCATGACCCAGGCCGACCGCCACCTGTCCGCCACAGACACCCTGTTCTTCTCCGAGTACGTGCTGAAGGTGAGGCTGGGCGAGGTCTCGGTGAGGACCAGCAGGGGACAGATGGCCACCGGAGAGCTGCTGCGCCGGGCAAGGTCTGGGAGGCTCTCTCCCAAGAAGCGGGCCAGGCTGTTGAGCGAATTCCACAAGCGGATCGCAATGCCGTTCGCCACCATAATCCTGGGCCTCATGGGGGTCCCGCTGGGTATCTTCTTCGGCACCACCGGTCTCGCAGGCGGCATATCCATAGGCATCTCTTCGTTCCTCGGTTATTACATCTGCCTCGCCTTCTTCGCCAATCTCGGCGAATCCGGCGCCATGCCGCCGTCCATCGCCCTCTGGATGCCCAACGTGATAGTCGGAGGTGTCACGGCCTATCTGCTGTTCCTCCTCTTCAAAAAAGGACCGGTGAGGTGGGGCTGATGGAGGGGCTGGCATGAGGATCTGGGACCGGTATCTCCTGAAACGGTTCGTGCAGATGGTCCTGCTGGTGGCCCCGGGCCTCGGCGGGATCTATGTGGTCGCGGTCCTGTTCCAGCGCGTGGACGACCTCATAAGGGCCCAGGTCTCTCCCGCCGTGGCCGCAAGATACTTCCTTCTCCTGCTTCCCTCCATCCTGTATCAGCTCTCGCCGTTGATACTGCTCCTCGCCGGCCTGCTCACCCTAATGCTGGCGGTGAAGGGTAGGGAGGTGCTGGCGGTCCGCTCCCTGGGGGTGTCTCCGGTCAGGGCCGCGGCCCCGGTGGTTGCAGGGGTGCTCTCCGCCTCTCTCCTCTTTTTCGTCGCCGATCTATTCCTCATACCCAAGGCGACCAAAGGCGCCAGGGAGACATGGAGGATCGAAGTGGACAAGAAGCCAGTGAAGGGACTGAGCAGTGGTGATGGGTTTTTCTACCACGGCAGCGGCCGCATCTGGAAGGCCTCGGTGGTGAGTGTCGATGGACGGGAGATGAAAGATGTGGCAGTCTTGTCGTTTGGCGAGGACTTCTCTC
>WFVQ01000066.1 GCA_015491585.1 Deltaproteobacteria bacterium | reverse complement strand
GTTGTCGTCCTGTTGCTGGTCACCGGAGTGGTCGGTTACTACGGAATGGGCAAGATAAGGGCGATGCTCGACGAGATGGGGCACCGCCACATGCCTGTGGCCGATGGCATCAACGAGTTGAAGATCTCCATGCTCCAGGCATCTATGGCCCTCGACGAGATGTGGCAGGCGGCTTCCTCGCGCAACGCCGATGCCGCACTTGATGCGGCTGCCAAGAGATACGAGGTTGCGACAAAAGAGGTCAGGGGTCTATCCGCTTCCCTTTTGCAAGAGATCCGGAGTTCTGATGAACCCAGGTTGCAGAGGCTTGGCGAGGTGCTGTTGAAGTTTTCTGAGCAGGAGCTGCCAGCCATCGAGACTGCAGGCAACGAATGCATAGCCGTCCAGCATACCCTCCTTGCGGACCTCCGCAAGAGGGACGGGGCAATGGCCGCGATGGAGAAGCGGTATGACAGGCTCCTGGGACGTTTAAACGAGATCGCGGGTGGCCAGAGTATAGATATGGCCGGCGTGGCGTTGGTGCGCGATGCTTTGGTCCAGGCCAGGCTCTCCTTGGAGGAGCTTGTCCAGGCGATGGACCAGGAAGAGGTGGCGTCGTTCCGCAAGGAATTCCAGTCATGGAGCGGGACCTTGTCCACGCGTGCTTCCGGGCTCGGCGAGGCCGGGCTTTCAGAGAGCGTCTCGGACTTCCTCGCCGCCGGCAAGGAGCTGGCCGAGGCACACGCTGCGCTGGTGGCCGCCAGGGTCAAGGCGGAGGCCGTAATGGAGAGGGTGGATGGGGCAGTCGCCGCAGCCGTCTCGACGCTTTCGAGGGCCGAGGAGACGATGGCATCCATAGTCTCATCTGCCAAGGCGGAAGGGGCCAAGATCGAACGCCTGGCCGCGGTCATTCTCCTGGCCGTGGTGGCCGTGTCTCTGCTTCTCGGGGTCCTGGTCTCTTTCCTGATAACCAGGGGGATCACCATCCCCCTCCGCAAGGGGGTGGTGTTCGCCGGTGAGATCGCCAATGGGAACCTGGCGGCCCGGCTCGACGTGGAACAGGAGGACGAGGTGGGAATGTTGGCCCGTTCCCTGAAAGAGATGGCAGGGAGATTGCGGGAGATAACCCTGGAGATAAAGGAAGCAGCAGACGGGGTCGCGTCGGGGAGCGAGCAGCTCAGCGCCACCTCTGAGGAGATGTCCCAGGGGGCCACGGAGCAGGCGGCATCCGCTGAAGAGGTCTCCTCTTCTATGGAGGAGATGGCGGCCAACATAAAACAGAACGCCGATAATGCGGAGCAGACCAAACAGATTGCGCTGAAGTCGGCCGAGGATGCGAGAAAGGGCGGAGAGGCAGTGGACAAGACGGTCAAGGCCATGAAGGAGATAGCGGAGAAGATCGGCATCATTGAGGAGATAGCCCGGCAGACCAACCTCTTGGCCCTGAACGCCGCCATAGAGGCCGCGCGGGCCGGCGAGCACGGCAAGGGATTTGCCGTGGTCGCTTCGGAAGTGAGGAAGCTGGCCGAAAGGAGCCAGGCCGCTGCGGCAGAGATCAGCGAGCTATCCATCAGCAGCGTAGAGGTGGCCGAGACCGCGGGGGCCATGCTTGAGCGGTTGGTTCCCGACATCCAGAAGACCGCGGATCTGGTCCAGGAGATCAGCGCGGCCAGCGGAGAGCAGAGCATCGGTGCCGAGCAGATAAATACCGCTTTGCAGCAGCTCGACCAGGTAATACAGCAGAACGCCAGTGCCGCCGAGGAGATCGCCACTACAGCCCAGCGGCTTTCAGAGCAGGCCACCCATCTCCAGGAGATGGTATCCTTTTTCAAGCTCAATGGCCACGGCAGGGCCGGTGTGAGGGCAGTTCAGACACCAAGACGAGAGTTCAGGATAGAGCGGCCTAAATTGGAGGGAATGGCTCCCCGGAGTGAATCCTCCAAGGAAGAGCCAAAGGGCATAGTGCTCGACCTGTCAGATCCCGATCCGGTTACAGACGTCCATGATGCAGAGTTCGAGCGGTTTTAGGAGGTTGCCATGAGCGGGTTGGAAGGGGGGCGCGTCAGGCAGTATCTTTCGTTTTCCCTGGATGGCGAGACGTTCGCCATCGAGATCCCTAAGGTGAGGGAGGTGTTGGAGTACACGAGGATCACCCGCGTACCGAAGATGCCCGAGTTCATGCGCGGGGTGATCAACTTGAGGGGCACAGTGGTGCCCATTGCCGACATGAGGCTGAAGTTCGGGATGGCACCGAAGGAGCCCGACCTCCATACCTCCATAGTGGTCATGGAGATCGAGCTGGACGGTGAAACGATGGTCATGGGCGCACTGGTTGATTCCGTGCGTGAGGTGTTGGAACTGGACGAGGACCAGGTGGAACCACCACCCAAGATGGGAACGGTGATTGGGAGCGAGTTCATAAAGGGAATGGGCAAGCACAACGACGAGTTTCTCATCATCCTGGACATGGACAGGATCTTTTCCGCGGGGGAAATGGAGTTTGTAGCCGAGGTGAGCAGCGAGAACAGGGGAGACGCGACATGATGGGAGCCGTAGCTGTTGCTGAAAAGAGGAGCCCGGCGGCGGTGCCCCAGTGCCGCTGGCCTGCCGCTGATGGCGGCATGTCGAGGGCCACTTTCAGGCGCCTCGCCTCGTTTATAGAGGAGAGGATAGGGGTCAAGGTGCCGCCTTCCAAGAAGCCACTGCTGGAGGGGCGGCTAAGGAAGAGGCTCGTGTTCTGGGGTTTCGATTCCTACGAGGAGTATTGCGATTTTCTCTTTTCACCCCTCGGGCAGCGCCAAGAGCTGTCGGAGATGCTCCACGCGGTTACCACGCACAAGACGGGATTTTTCAGGGAACCCGGCCATTTCCGCTTCCTGGTCGAAGAAGCGGTGCCGAGCTTGATGGCCGCTGGCCTCGTTTCGCCCGTGGGGCGGCTTCTGGTATGGAGCGCGGGCTGTTCTACAGGAGAAGAGGCATACACCCTGGCGATGGTCCTCCACGAGGCGGCCATGAGGGGAAAGAGCCCTCTTCCCTACGTCTTTGCAACCGATATCTCTGCGCGCGTAATAGAGGAGGGGAGTCTGGCCATTTATCCCGGTGAGTCGTTGGACCCGGTTCCGGCCAGGTACCGGTTTCGCTACTTCATGCGGAGCAAGGACAAGAAGAAGAGGCTCGTCCGTGTGGTCCCGGAAATACGTTCCCTGGTGGGATTCAGGCAGATGAATATCCTGGAGGACCGGCTGGAGACCGGAAGGCCCTTCCACGTGATATTTTGCAGGAACGTCATCATCTACTTCGACAAGAAGACCCAGGCCAGGGTGGTGAACCGCCTGGCCTCGCATCTGGTTCCGGGCGGTTTCCTGTTCCTGGGCCATTCGGAGACCATCCATGGCCTGAACGCTCCCTTCTATTCCGTGGGGCCCACGATATACCGCAAGGGGAACTGAAGATGGGAAGCAGAATAAAGGTCCTCGTAGTGGACGATTCCGCGGTGGTCAGGCAGGCCATCTCCGAGATCCTTTCGGGCGAGCCCGACATCGAGGTTATAGGAGCGGCGCAAGATCCCTATGCAGCGGCCAAGAAGATGGCGGTAGAGGCCCCTGACGTCATCATCCTCGACATTGAGATGCCGCGGATGGACGGGTTGACCTTCCTGGAGAAGCTGATGGTGCAGCATCCGCTGCCGGTCATCATATGTTCCTCCCTCGCCCAGGACGGGTCCGAAGCTGCTCTTAGGGCCTTGCAGCTTGGCGCCGTAGAGGTGATAGCCAAGCCCAGGCTTGGTACCAGGCAGTTCATCGAGGAGTCGCGCATCATCCTCTGTGACAAGGTGAGGGCCGCGGCCAAGGCCAGGCTTAGGCGTAAGATGCGGTTGTTGGAAGGAGGCCCGAAGCTTACGGCCGATGCAGTCCTGGCTGCTCCAAGGGGAGGGGGATGCATAGAGACCACCGAGAAGGTGATAGTGGTGGGGGCATCCACCGGAGGCACCGAGGCGCTGAGGGTCTTTTTGGAGGCCATGCCCCGTGATTGTCCGGGGATCGTGGTGGTGCAACACATGCCGGAGAGGTTCACCTCCTCTTTCGCTTCCAGACTCGATCATCTCTGTTCCATATCGGTGAAAGAGGCCGCCAACGGCGATTCCGTCATACCTGGAAGGGCGCTGATCGCCCCTGGAAACTTGCATATCTTGCTCAAGAGGAGCGGGACCAGATACCATGTGGAGCTCCGCGACGGTCCATTGGTAAGCCGTCACAGGCCCTCGGTGGACGTGCTGTTCCGTTCTGCCGCCAGGTACGCAGGCAGGAATGCCGTGGGAGTCATCATGACAGGCATGGGAGACGACGGGGCCAAGGGCATGTTGGAGCTGCGGCAGGCAGGAGCCAGGACCCTGGCCCAGGATGAAGAGAGTTGCGTGGTTTTCGGGATGCCCAAAGAGGCCATCAGGATGGGAGGAGTGGAGAGGGTGGCCCCCCTGCAGGAACTGCCTCTGCTCGCCCTCTCAATGTGCACCGACAAGGCTGCTGCCGCGGCCGCGGCTTAGAAATCCAGCCCTATCCTCCAAAAATAGAGGAGATCGTAATGGCTCTCGTCGTTGGAGCGTTCATCGATTATGGATTCGTATTCATGCTCGAGGCCAAGTTCCACGCCCAGGCCTAACATGAAGTCGAGCTGCATGCTCCATTTCGCCTGGAGCCAGGTGCGGTATCCCCCCTGGCTGTCCAGGTTCTTGTAGGTGAGGAACTCTGACGAGATGCGGTGTGCGCCGTTGGGCTTCCACGAGAATTCGGCCCCGGCTATGGCCTCTGGGGTGAACTCGTCGTCGTCCCCCCACGTCTTGTCGAAGCCCAGCCCGAACCTGCTCCTGAGCACGAATCTCTCCGATCTGTACAGGTCGTATCCAGGGCCGGCCGACAGGGAGAGGCGGTGGCGCCACCACTTTAGGGAGTCGAATTCGTACCGTCCATACGAATAGTAGAACCACCTGGAATCTGGCATCAGCCAGTCGTGAACGTAGTTGGCGTGCCCTTTCTCCTTGTCCACTTTCCTGTCCGTGGTTTCGTAGTAGTAGGCTGCCGCGAGGCTCTGCCGCTCCTCCATGTCCTCCTTGGAGAGGTCCAGGGAGACGTTGAAGTCCCAGGTCACCGTGTTCCCCTCCTCGCCCTTCACCCCCGCGGCTAGGTGACGTTTCCAGCCTTCCAAGAGGCGGGTGCCCATAAGACCCGGCAGTTTGTTCTGGACCTGATTGGGCTTGGTTTCAGTGACAGTAGGGGCTACCTCCTGCCTGGGTATGGTGAGGAGGCCGAGGACTGGATGGGAGACGACTATGGTGGAGTTGGTCTCGGAGACCACCTCCCCGGTGACCTTGTCTCCGTTGCGAAGGGTGATGGTCCTGGTTCCAGCTCCAGCGTCCGGGGCAAACGGAAGCTGGAGCGCGGCTGCGAGGAGAAGGAGTGTGGTAAGGGCGCGGCTGCTCAAGGTTGTCCCCTCCTCAGCGTCTGAGCAGGAACTCCTCCACGGTCTCGAGGTCGTCTTTGGTATCCACCTCCGGTGGTGCTGATTCCACCAGCGCCACTCCTATGGTGTATCCGTTCTCCAGGGCCCGCAGCTGTTCCAGTTGTTCCACGGCCTCCAGCTCCCCCGGAGGCAGGGAGACGAACTCCTGTAGAAAACCGTTCCGGTAGGCATAAAGGCCCAGGTGTCGGAGATAGGAAGCGCCCCGCTTCTCCATGAGCCCGTCGCGGTCGAATGGTATGGGAGAGCGGGAGAAGTATATGGCCCGGCCGTCTTTGCCAAGAACCACCTTGACCCTGTTGGGATTGGAGACCTCCCAAGCTGGCATGGGAGTGGCACAAGTGGTCATGTGGAACCCGCCGGAGAGCAGGAGTTCCACCATCTTCTCCACCGGCTCCGGTTCCACCAGGGGCTGGTCTCCCTGTATGTTCACGACCACTGCCTCCTCAGGCAGGCCCAATACCCTCGCGGCCTCGGCTATCCGGTCGGTCCCAGAGGGGTGGGCGGGATCGGTCATCACGCACCTGAACCCGGCGGCCTCGACTGTCTCCACGATGCCCTGGTGGTCTGTTGCAGCCACCACCTGCTCCACGATCCCTATCTCGGATGCCCGCTCCAGGACCCTGACCACCATTGGCTTGCCCGCAATCTCTGCCAGCGGCTTGCCGGGCAGCCTGGAAGAGCCGTAGCGGGCTGGCACTATGGCAACAACCCTCTCCTTCACTCTTCGCACCCCCTTCCCACCGCCAGCGCGGCGTTGTAGATCTCCTTCCTCTTTCCAAGACCTATTCCGGCCAGGAGTTCGGAACACTCCCGTGGCGACATGCCGGCCCTCTTGACCAGGAGCGGGACCAAGCGTTGGACCGCCTTCGCCCCTTCCGTCCGGCCACCTTCGGCAGAGGCCCCCTCGATCACCAGGCTGATCTCTCCCCTCGGTTCCCCGAGGTGCTGCGCGATCTTGGAGGCGGTCCCGTAGATCAGGGTCTCGTGCAGCTTGGTAAGCTCCCTGGCCAGCAGACAGCGCCGTTCTCCTAAGATATCCGCTACATCTTCCAGTAGCGCGCCTATGCGGTGAGGGGCCTCATACACCACCAGGGTGTAGGGAAGGCGGCCGACCTCCTCCAGCGTCTTTCTCCTCTGTTCCCTCTTGGACGGCAGAAAACCGAGGAACAGGAACGAGTCCGCCGGGAGCCCTGAGACCGAGAGGGCCGCGGTCACCGCGGAGACACCGGGCACGGGGCGCACCTCGAATCCCTGCTCCAGGACCTTTCTGACCAGTATGGCCCCGGGATCGGACACACCAGGAGTGCCGGCGTCGCTCACCAGGGCGACGTCCTGGCCCGAGGCAAGCGCTTTCAGCACGGAATCCGACTTGGCCCGCTCGCTGAACTTGTGGAGACTCACCATCCTGGCGGTGCTTCCCACGTGACGCAGGAGCAGGCCGGTACGCCTGGTGTCCTCCGCTGCCACCAGCTTTACCTGTCTCAGGACCTCCGCAGCCCTGGGCGTGAGGTCGTCGAGGTTGCCTATGGGGGTGCCCACCACGTGGAGCACACCTCTTTCCACACCTGCCTCCCTAAGCGTCCCGGGCGCTTCCGGCCTCTCTGGCCTCCTGGCGCCTGTGCTGGGAATAGACGTGGATAATGCGGTGGATCGCGGTCACATGGGTGAAGACCGCCAGGAACACCATTACCTGATATATGAATCCGAAGATCAGGCCCACGGCGATGAGGAACAGCCGCTCGAACCTGCTAAGCAGTCCCACCTTGCAGTCGAACCCGAGGGATTCTGCCCTGGCCCGTGCATAGCTCACCAGCAAGGAGCCGGTGAGTGCGGACATTATTACCGCGGCCTCTTCGGTTCCGGCTCCGTGGAACCGGAACTGGCCCACCAGCACTCCAAGGAACAGGAAGAACTCGGCAAAACGGTCCAGGGTGCTGTCCAGAAAGGCGCCGAACCTGGAGTCCATGCCGCACTCCCTGGCCATGAGGCCGTCCACCCTGTCCAGCGGTCCCAGCACTGCCATGACCCATCCGGCCGCCGCATAGTGCCCTAATGCCGCCAGCAGTCCGGCGCCGGCGAATGCTGCTGCGCCGGCGATCGAGACCGCGTTCGGGGTGAGCCCCAGCGAGGCCAGGGCCTTGGCAACGGGCAGGTACCAGGCCCGCGACCTCTGGCGGAACCAGTCGCTTACGACTCCCATTATCCCTTCATCCTGGCGAGGACCGAACAGCAGCGCCCGCAGGCGTCGGGGAATTCCGGCGAGGCGCCCACGTCTTCACTCCATTTCCAGCAGCGCTGGCACTTCTCCCCCTTGGCCTTGGAGATGACGATCTTCAGCCCCTCCACCTCTTCCGCCTGCCAGGTCATGCCGTCTTCAGGCCCATCTTCTATGGCCATCTGCGACACGATGGAGATCTCCTCCAAGGTGCCCAGCCACTTCCCGATGAAATCGGCCAGCTCCCCCTGGGCCTCCAGGGAGACCCTGGCATCCAGGGCAAGGCCTATGATCTTTCTCACCCTGGCCTGCTCCAGGGCCTTGGTTATCTCGCCGCGGATGGCCCATAGGCGCTCCCACTCCCTCTCCTCGTCCGGGGCAAGGCGCGGTATCTCGTCCACCGCGGGCAACAGGGTCGCAAAGACGGTGTCGGATTCCTCAGGCCCGCCAGGCAGGTGGGCCCACGCCTCCTCGGCAGTGAACGATAGGATGGGAGAGAGGGCTATGATGAGCTCCCTGGTGATCCTGTGGATCACCGTCTGGGCCGAGCGCCTATCCGGGCCGTCGGCCAGCTCGCAGTAGAGGCGATCCTTGAGGATGTCCAGGTAGAGGGCGCTCATGTCCACGGTGCAGAACTGGTGTATCTGATGATAGACCTTGTGGAACTCGTAGGAACGGTAGGCCCCTATCACCTTCCCAAGCACCTCGCCCCAGCGGTGGAGCGCCCAGCGGTCCAGGGGGGAGAGCTCCTCCAGGTCCACTGCGTCTTTGGCCGGATCGAAGTCGTCGAGGTTGCCCAGGAGGAACCGGATGGTATTCCTGATCTTCCGGTATGCCTCGGTCAGGCGTTGAAGGATCTCTTCCGAGATCTTGATGTCGTCGCGGTAGTCCTCGGCCGAGACCCAGAGCCGCAGCACCTCGGCGCCCCTCTTCTTGATGACCTCCTCCGGGGCTATGACGTTGCCCACAGACTTGGACATCTTCTTTCCCTGCCCGTCCACCACGAAGCCGTGGGTGAGCACTGCGCGGTAGGGTGGGCGCTGCCTGGTGGCCACACTGGTGAGCAGGGAGCTCTGGAACCAGCCCCTGTGCTGGTCGCTCCCTTCCAGGTAGAGGTCGGCCGGGCTGCCGAGGGCTTCCCTCTTCTCCAGGACCGCGGCATGGCTCACGCCCGAGTCGAACCAGACGTCGAGTATATCGGTCTCCTTCCTGAATTCCGCGGAACCGCAGTTGGGGCACTTGTCCGAGCCTGACAGGAACTCTTTCTCCTCCCTGGCGAACCAGGCGTCCGCCCCCTCTTTCTCGAAGAAGGCAGTGATTCTGGCCGCAATCTCCTCGGTCATGTAGGGTTCACCGCACTGGGAACAGGTGAACAGCGTTATGGGCACGCCCCACGACCTCTGCCTGGATACGCACCAGTCCGGGCGGTTCTCCACCATGCCGTGGATCCGTTCCTTTCCCCAAGAGGGTATCCACTTTACCGAGTCGATGGCCTCAAGGGCCTCTCGCCTCAGCCCCTGCTTTTCCATCGAGATGAACCACTGGGCCGTGGCCCTGAATATCACGGGTTTTTTGCAGCGCCAGCAGTGGGGATAGCTGTGCTCCAGGGGCTCCTCGTTCACGAGCAGGCCCTTCTCGTCCAGCATGGACACTATGGCCGGGTTGGCCTCGAAGATGGTCTTGCCCTGGAATTCGGGCACTTCGGCGGTGAAGCGGCCGTGGTCGTCCACCGGGGAGTAGCATTCGAGTCCGTACCTGAGCCCTGTCTCGTAGTCCTCCACGCCGTGGCCAGGAGCGGTGTGGACGCATCCGGTACCGGTGTCGAGGGTCACGTAGTCGGCCACTACGATTGGGCTCTGCCTGGAGATGAACGGATGGAGTGCGGCCTTTCCCTCCAGTTCGGCCCCTGGAAAACGGCCCAGCACCTCCACGTCCGTCTGTTCCAGGCCAGCCTGGCCCAGGAGCCACTGCAGCCTGCCCTCTGCCGCGATCCACACTTCTTTGCCCGCCTTCAGGGCGACGTAGTCCAGGTCCGGGTGGACCGCCACCGCCAGGTTGGCAGGCAGGGTCCAGGGAGTGGTGGTCCATATCAGGACGAAGGATTCGCCCTCCCATCCGAACCTGTCTGACAGCCACTCCTTCAGCGTATCCCCTGCCGGGAACTTCACGGTGATGGAGGGTGAGGTGTGGGGGCCGTACTCCACCTCGGCCTCGGCCAGGGCGGTGATGCAAGAGGGACACCAGAAGACGGGCTTCTTGCTCTTGACCACGTGCCCCTTCAGGAAGATGTCGCAGAATTCACGGGCTATCGCCGCTTCGTAAGGAAAGCTCATGGTGAGGTAGGGCCGTTCCCAGTCTCCAAGGACCCCCAGCCGCTGGAACTCCTTCTTCTGGATCTTCACGAATTTTTCCGCGTACTTCCGGCAGGCCCTCCTGATGGATAGCAGCGGCATCTCCCGCTTCTTCGGGCCGAGTTCCTTCTCCACGTTGTGCTCGATGGGAAGGCCGTGGCAGTCCCACCCAGGGACATAGGGGGCGTCGTAGCCCATGAGTTGCCTCGACTTGACAATGATGTCCTTGAGCACCTTGTTGATGGTGTGTCCCAGGT
>WFVQ01000065.1 GCA_015491585.1 Deltaproteobacteria bacterium | reverse complement strand
GCTTCACCCTGGATCTCCATCTCTCTGAGCTTTCGCCTTACGGCCTCAAGAAAGTCCGCTGGTTCCGTGCCTCCCTTTATGACCACAAGGCGACTGTAAAGCCTTGCGGCGGGCACAAGCGCCCGCACATCCGGGGTGCCCACACGGACCGTGTATCCACCTATATCGAGTATCTTTCCGGCAAGAACGAGAAGCGGCCCTATCGCTTCCACAGGGACTCTAAAGGTCAACCTGCTACTGTTCGTGAGGGCAAGCATCCGGTTGCCTGAAAAACGGCCGTTTATGGAATGAATGCCGATCTCACCGTTTCCATGAAGGGATGGAATAATACGGGATACCGCTCCCAAAAGATGATACCCGTGGTCAACCGGGATTTCCCTGCCCGATACCCGAAACTGAACATCGACCTTTGGCATGAATTCCTCCTTATATTACTTGTAGCATATTGATATCACACCACCCCGGTCAGGTAGTGTCAGGCCAATGAAATTTTTCGCTTTTTTGTGGAAAATGACATCTAAGCCCTGTATAGCCCGGCAAGGCGGCGGGCCTCTTCCTGAATGAGGCGGCGCAGCTCTGCGGGCTCCAGGGCCTCGGCCTCGCCGCCGAACTGGAGGACTTTCATCTTGATCTCCCGCAGGTCCGCCACCGGCACGGTCATGATGAGGCTGCCGTCTGGAAGCCATTCCATCTCCTGCTCCGGATGCCAGACCTGCTCGCGCACCCAGCGAGCCATGCGGGGTGTAAAGCGGATTCGCACGTTGAAGAGCTCTTCTCCCTGGAATATGCCGAATGCCCGGTCAAGTAGGTGCCTCCATGCCCCGGCGGGACGCCGTTCGAAGCCCTCCTCCAGTAGGCACGCCCGCTCCATCCTGGAGAGGTAGAAACGGCGCCAACCGCCACGCAGCCGGCACCAGGCCAGGAGCACCCAGCTCCCCATGTAGTGTTGCAGGTGATGCGGCTCCACTCTCCGTCTGGATTTGCGGCCATGCCTGGGCGAATAATAGGTCAACTCCAGGAGGCGGTCGGTGAGCAGGGCCTGGGATACGTTGCGGAAGACCGCGGCATCACTCGGTGAATAGCCGTGCCATGCGGCAGAGAAACGCTGGCGGAGCCGCGCCTGGCTGACCCCCATTTCGCCATTCTTCTGGAAGAGCTTGCGCCCGAACCTCTGGATGGCCTGGCAGATGTAGCCGTTATCCGTGGCGGATAGGAGGTTCTGGGCCAGAAGCACGGCCAGCAGCTCTTCCTGGGAGAGGGGAAGATCCGGAAGGGAAAACGGGGTTTCGTAGGAGTAACCCCGCCGCCTGGGCTCATAGACCAAGGGGGCGTTGAGACGATCCCGCATGAATTCTATATGACGCCTGGCCGTGCGCTCCGAGATCTCGAACTCCTCGGCCAGACGCCGCGCATTGGGATAACGCCCCTTTTTGACCTCGGCATCGAACCAGAGATAACGCTCGTAGATCAAGTGCTGGTTACCCACCCCGCTATGACCTCCCTGCTGTCCTTCTCCTAAAAGATATAATTTAGAATACATCTATTCCAGAAACAACTGGACCCCATGCAATCTTTTCTCCCAGACCTGAACCGCTGTTTGAACGACTATCGAGGTGGCGAGCCGCCATTCACATTGATGCGAGGGAAAACCTGATGGGCACCTGGATACTTACAGGAGGCGAAAGGACGGCAGGAGGAGGGGGAAACGGAGCCGCTTCGGTGACGGCCGCGAGGGCGGCACGGTCGAGGATGCGGTAGCCGCTGCCCCTATCTATCTTCAGGCCGCGGAGGGCGCCTGCCGCATCTATGGAGAACGAGACCACCACCTCCCCCTCCCATCCCAGATTCCGGGCGTTCCAGGGATAGCGTTTGCGGGCCTCTATCCTTGCTCTGACCAGGGACAGGTAGTTGCGAAGGCCCTTTTGCCGGAGTTCCGAGCCATGCCTCCTCTTCGCGCTGCGCGAAGGAGGAAGCGGACTGGCCGCGGATGAAGGTCCGATCTCCTGGAGTCTGGCGGTCCTATGCTCGTGCGCCTTGGATGGTACGGCATGGACCCATGCCTTGGCCGCGGCCTGTTGCATATCCTTATGCCCTCGGAGCCGTGGGGAGCGCTTGGATCTTGCCTCCTCTGCCAAGGACTTGTGAATATGCAGGGGGCTGCACCTCTCCGTCTTCGACTCCCTCCCTGTCTCGACGCTCATCTTTTCTCTTACAGTCTTTTTCTTGAGGCTGCCCTTCACCGCCTTGGTCCTGGTGACGGCCCTTGGCGCAGCCATGCCTCCGCCGCCCAGCCGTATCTCGATGAAGGTCGGTGTCGGACAGGTAGGGCCTGGAACGTTGACATAGTAGAGCAGGGCCAGGTGGAGCCCTGTAGATAGGACAATGAACAGCAAGATGGCCCTGAGCTGGTGCCGGTTCATGGGCCTGGTACGCGGCTGTTCTCTCTCAGAGTGGTTACGGCCGCAGTGGCAAATCCGGCCCCCTTGGCCGCATCCATCGCAAGGACCAGGGTTTCCACCGGCGCACGGCGGTCAGCCGCGATTTCGATTCCTCTCCTCTTTACCTCTCCCGGAAAGGCATCCAACCGCGCCTTGAGCCTGGCTGGAACGACCTCCTCTGCACCGAGGAATAGCCTCCCTTCCCTGGTTATCCTGATAGAGACCGGCCTCTCAGCGCGGGCCTGGGACAGGGCGGCCTTGGGAAGCTGGATCTCCATCTCTCCCCTCTCCACGAAGCTGCTTGCCAGCATGAAATAGATGAGGAGGAGGAACACGATATCTATCAGAGGTGTCATGGGAATAGATGGAGTGGACCTACGAGCTGCGAGGCGGCGGGATCTCATAACCTTATTATCGTCTCATGACCGGGTTTCGACTGTCCTGGTCCTCTATACCCTCCTGAAGGGAGGTGGTTAGCAGCCTGGCTGTTCGCAGAAGAGTCTTCTCCAGCCTGTCCACCCTGTATGCCAGAAACTTGTGAAGAACGGTCAGGATTATGGCCACGGCCAGGCCGGCCGCAGTGGTAAGCATGGCCTCCCAGATCCCGCCTGCCAGGGCACAGGCGTTGACCCTGCCGCCTGCCCGCTCTATCACCATGAATGCCCTTATGAGCCCCATCACCGTGCCCAGGAGGCCCAGTAGCGGAGAAAGCGAGATGAGGGTAGAGAGGAGACCGAGTCCTGACGAGGCCCTGGCCACGGCCTCATCGAGCACCATCTCCAGCCGTTCCGTGACCGCCCCGTATCCGCCCTCCCTGGCCTGCCACACCTCGGCGACCATGTCCGCAACCAGGATCGGATAGCGGCTGCCGCCTGCCACGTCCATAAAGAGCCGCTCCATCCCATCCCGGCCGTCTGCTTCATCTCCATGAGGCAAGAGGGCACCCCTGCGCCCGATCCTCCAGAAATAGAGGAGACGCTCCATGAACACGGCCAGACCGATCACCGAGCAGGCCAGCACCGGCCACATGAGCCAGCCGCCCTTGGAGAAGAGGAGATAAAGGCTCATATCCCGGCTCCGCTCCCTGATATTGGTGCACAGTCCAGGGCTTGGGAGATGTGGTCCGCGAAGATGCGGCGCACCCCTTCCAGCTCCAGCAGCCCCTCCCGCACGGCCGTCACCTCTATCCCGCGTTCCCTGAATGCAGAGCAGTAGGAGCCGGGATCGTCACCCACTATATCCTCCATGAAATGGAGGCCGGCCACCAGCATCAGGGGCACCACCACCGCCCTGCGGTGGCCGGCCCTGGCCACCTGGTCCGCCACCTCTTCGGGGCCGGGATCGCCATCCACCACACCCACCCAGGCGTTGGCCATCCCCTGGGCGCGGAGTGTGTGCTCCAGGGCTGGATAGGTGCTCCATGCCGCATGGTCTGTGCCATGACCCACGAAGACGACTGCCGTGGAGGGACCTGGCCGGTGGCGCTCCACGAGGAGGGAGGCAAGTCGTCCGTAGTCCTCTCTGGACCAGAGCAGGGGGAGGCCCAGGACCGTCCGGGCCGGAACTGTCTCCATCTCCTCCACCAGGCGATAGAACTCGTGGCCTGCCAGGATGTGGACCGACTGGACCGCCACCCACCTGTACCCTTCTGCCGCAAACTCCTCCACTGCCCGCGCAGGCGAGGGCGGCACTTCATTCACCCCCCTGGCCCTGGTGAACGAGCGCACCATCCTGGACGAAAAGGCAGTCCGCACCGCGGCCACCCCG
>WFVQ01000064.1 GCA_015491585.1 Deltaproteobacteria bacterium | reverse complement strand
GTTCTTCAATGTCTGCTCCAGGGCAAGTGCCTTCAGGACGCAGAGACGCAAGTTGCTCCTGAACCGTATTCCGCCTTTGTAGGGCCCGATGGCGTTGCTGTGCTGAACCCGGTAGCCGCGGTTTATCTTCACCTCGCCCCTGTCGTCTATCCAACTGACGCGGAAGATGATAATCCTATCCGCCTCGGTGAGGCGCTCCAGGATACGATGCTCCCTGTACTCGGGGTTCCTGTCCATGAACGGAATTATGTCTCTTGCCACCTCGAGCGCGGTCTGGAGGAATTCGGTCTCGCCGGGATGGCGCTCCTCCAGGCCCTGCATGAAGGTGCCCAGGTGGCTGGAAAGGCAATGGGCCATCTCTCCCTCCCTTTAAAACTGGTCCCTGAATCCCTCCCGGATCATGGTGAAGTCGCCGGTGGAGGTATCGAGGCTATAGATGTTGAAATTGGTCCTGGGATCGATCCCTGGATAGTGGATGGCGAGATTGATGGAGGCCGACCCCTCGTCGCCGCTCTTTATGCGGTGGAATACGCCCGTGGGCCAGGAAAGGAGGGCAGGACCGTCGTACAGTAGCCTCTCCCCCTTGAGTATCCGGTTGGGGGAGACCACGAAGCTCTCTATCCTGCCGTGCTCCCTGGTATAGAGCTCGACATGGCGGGTGCCGTGGAGCACCACGAGGTTGTCCTCCTGGAACGGATGCATGTACCACGGCCTCTCAACCTCGCCCACCGCTCCAGGAGAGATGGCGCCGCTGTCGTGAAGCACACGGTCGATGGCCCCGATCTCCCCAAGGGCAGCCCTTGGGACGAGATCGAAATAGACCCCAGGTGTCCTCCTGAGCTTGCGAAGAAGGATGATGCGGTAGAGCCCAGGGACCTCTTCTAAGATCTCGTATTCCCGATCCATTGCACGCCTCCTTGAAAATAAATCTCTTTTACATTATAGCACATAACAATGGAGGCAGCGCAAATCGGGATATGCGCCTATCCTGCCACCGGCCTGCACTCCTGGAGCTTGTAGGCGGAGCCGGAGGGTATCCATCTCCTGATGGCCTCTATGTCGTCCTGGGTGAGCAGCGAGGTATCCCAGGTGGTCCTGAATAGGTGGGGAACCCCGGAGGAGGCCAGGAGCGTCATGGAGTGTTCCACTGCCTCGGCATCGGCGCCGTGGCCGGCCACGGCGCGGTATTTTCCAGGGGGCGCCTTGACGTCCAAGGCCACGAAATCCAGGAGCCCGGCCTCCAGCAACCGCCGCAGGACCGAGGGCCTGGAGCCGTTGGTGTCCAGCTTGACCTTGAACCCTTCCCCCTTCAGATATTCGAGCAAGGAGGGGAGCCCGGGCTGCAGGGTGGGCTCCCCGCCGGTAACCACCACCCCCTGGATCCTACCCTTACGCGCCAGGACCGGAGCCATCGCCTCGCGGCAGCGGACGCCGCCGCTCCTCGGTATCAGGCGGCGGTTATGGCAGTAGGGACAGTTGAAGTTGCACCCCTGGGTAAACAGGACCGCGGCCACGGTTCCAGGGAAATCGCTCAAGGAACAAGGCTCCACCCCTCCTATGGCCACCTCTCCCATGCTCCTGTTGATGCCGCATAGGTTCAACATCTTGTCACCCCCTCACCCATCTCTATCCTTTCCCCATATGGCCGTGCCTCCCCTTCCTGTGACGAAGCACCAGCCCACTACACAGAGCGCCGGCCCCACCATCATGAGAACGGCGTTGATTCCCAGGATCTCCAACAGCGGGCGCTTGAGCACCAGGCGCTCCGGCGACTCTGGAAGATAGCGCAGGACCACTGGATCACCCTTCTCCAAGGGCTGAAAAACCACGTCCCTCAGCTTGACGACCCGCCTCCCGGGTCCAGGCTGCGCCACCTCGATGGCGGCCTCCCAGGTGTGTCCACGGGATCCGGCACTGCCACGCACGACCTTGATGGAGAGTATGGTCCCCACCACATCCCGGCCCCTGACCCACATGACGAAATCATCCTTGGCCCCCAGCAGCGCCAGGAACGTGGCCACCACTCCGGCCACCACGAAGGACATCCCCATGATCCGCACCCCAATCGGGACGGGACGGGTCATGTCGTGGGGCTCCTACAAAGAATACCTCGCCCTGATGGTGAACTCGGCCTGTTTCCCCTCGTTCCACTGGTTCACCGGCCTCAAGTATCCCACGACCCTGGAATAGACCTCGGTCTGGCTGCCGCACTCCGGGCAGGAGGGATGCTCGCCGCTGAGGTAGCCGTGCTCCGGGCATATGGAAAAGGTGGGGGTGATGGTGAAGTAGGGAAGCGAATAGTTGTTGCAGACCGTCTTCACGAACTCCTTGACCGCCCCTGGATCCGGCGCGGCCTCACCGAGAAAGACGTGGAGCACGGTTCCCCCGGTGTATTTGGACTGCAACTGATCCTGGAGGTCCAGCACCTCGAATACGTCGGTGGTGTAGTTCACCGGCAGATGGGTGGAGTTGGTGTAGAAGGGGGTGCCTGTGGCCTCCTTGTTGCCCACCCTGATCCCTGGGAAGCGGCGTTGGTCCAGTCGTGCGAGCCTGTATGCAGTGCCCTCGCCTGGCGTGGCCTCGAGGTTGTAGAAGTTGCCCGTCTCCTGCTGGAACTGCGCAAGCCGCTCCCGCATGTGGTCCAGGACCTTAGCCGCGAAGGCGCGCCCCTCTTGGGCGCCTATGTCGCACCCCAGGAGATTCAGGCATGCCTCATTGGCGCCTATGAGCCCTATGGTGGAAAAATGGTTGTGCCAGTACCTCCCGTGCCTCTCCTTCACATTGCGCAGATAGAACTTGGTATAGGGGTAGAGACCGCCCTCTGCGAAGCGCTCAAGCACCTTCCGCTTGGTCTCAAGGCTGGTCCTGGCGATCTCCATCATCTCATCGAGCTTGGCGAAGAACTCCCCCTCGTCTGCGGCTGTGTACCCTATGGCCGCCAGGTTGATGGTGACCACGCCGATGGAGCCGGTCAGGGGATTGGCGCCGAACAGCCCTCCGCCCCGGCGTTCCAGGGATCTGAGGTCCAGGCGGAGCCTGCAACACATCGAGCGGGCGTCTTCTGGAGACATATCCGAATTCACGAAGTTGGCGAAGTAGGCGATTCCATACTTGGCGGTAACGTCCCAAAGGGTGCGTATCCCCGGGGCGTCGAAGTCGAAGTCCGGCGTGATGTTGTAGGTGGGGATGGGAAACGTGAAGACCCTGCCCCTTGCGTCGCCCTCGGCCATCACCTCGAGGAAGGCCTGGTTGAGCACGTTCATCTCCTCCTGGAACTCCCCGTAGGTCTCCGGCATGGGCCGCCCGCCCACTATGACCGGCTGATCCTTCAGCGTCGAGGGAGGCTGGAGATCGAAGGTAAGGTTGGTGAACGGGGTCTGGAACCCCACCCTAGTGGGTACGTTCACGTTGAACACGAACTCCTGGAGGGCCTGCTTCACCTCCTTGTAGTCCAAGCCGTCGTACCTGATGAATGGGGCCAAAAGGGTGTCGAAATTGGAGAAGGCCTGGGCACCGGCCGCCTCACCTTGAAGGGTGTAGAAGAAGTTCACCACCTGGCCCAGGGCGCTGCGGAAGTGCTTGGCCGGGCTGCTCTCGGCCTTGCCCGGGGCGCCGCGGAATCCAGAGATGAGCAAGTCCTGCAGATCCCATCCCACGCAATATACCGACAACAACCCTAAGTCGTGGATATGGATGTCGCCGGCGGTATGGGCCTCCCTGATCTCCGGCGTGTAGATCTTGTTGAGCCAGTAGGTCTTGCTGATCTCGCTCGAGATATAGTTGTTGAGCCCCTGGAGCGAGTAGGACATGTTGCTGTTCTCGCGCACCTTCCAGTCCAGCCTGCGGAGGTATTGCTCGATGAGATCCACGTCCGCCTTCTTGACCATCTCCCTGATGCGCGCGTGCTGGTCGCGGTAGAGGATGTAAGCCTTGGCGGTACGCTTGAAGGGAGAGGCCAGGAGCACCTCCTCCACTATGTCCTGGACACCTTCCACGGTGGGGAGATCGTCCTCGAATATGGCCTGGGCCAGGCTGAGGACCCTGATGGTGAGCCGCCTTGCCTCGGCCTCCCCGAACTCGCCTGTGGCCCGGCCCGCCTTCAGAATGGCCGCGGTGATCTTGGCGGAGTCGAAATCCTCGATCCTGCCGTCGCGCTTCCTTATCTGGGCAAAAACATCCGGCCTCGAACCGTGCACCGCTACGCCCTTCTCTCCCATACTTACCTCCCGAACACTACAATATATACGACCAGGCTATTTAAAAACCACTATATATTGGGCGATTTTCCAAGTCAACCAAAAAAACAAACGGGACGGAATCCGACGGAAACGGCTGGTGGAAGGGGGAATGCGGCCGCCGGAGGTTGACGGCGGCTTCTATTTCCTTTAACCCTGCAAGGGAGGTGAAGAGCGTGGCGCTCAGGATACGGCGGGAAAAGTTAGGGGAACACATGTTCATGGTGCTGGCCGCCATGGCCTGCGGCCTTCTTGGGGGCTTCGGGGCCATAGGATTCCGTGCCCTGATAAAAGGGGCGCACCACCTGTTCTGGGGCAGAGGCTACGAAGTGGCCAGGCTCCTGGAGCTCCCCTGGCAGTGGAGGCTGATAGCGCCGGCGGTGGGCGGCCTGCTGGTGGGGCCGCTGGTATATTACCTGGCGCGCGAGGCAAAGGGACACGGCGTTCCCGAGGTGATGGAGGCGGTCCACGAAAGGGGAGGGGTAATCAGGCCCAGGGTCGCTGTTGTAAAGTCCCTGGCCTCTGCCCTCTGCATAGCCTCTGGAGGCTCGGTTGGACGGGAGGGGCCCATAGTCCAGATAGGCGCTGCCCTGAGCTCCACGGTGGGCCAGCTACTCCAGGTGTCCAGGCGGCAGCTCCGCACCATCGTCGGGTGCGGGACCGCCGCGGGCATCGCCGCCACCTTCAACGCCCCCATCGCCGGGGCCCTGTTTGCAGTGGAGATAATACTGGGAGACTTCGGGGTCACGCAGTTCAGCCCCATAGTCATCTCGTCGGTGGTGGCGACCGTCATATCACGCCACTTCCTCGGGGACTTTCCGGCATTCATGGTGCCCAAGTACCAGCTCGCCAGCCCCTACGAGCTCTTTCCCTACATGGCGATGGGCCTCTTCATCGGCGTGGTGGCCGTGGGATTCGTGACCATGCTCTACAAGAGCGAAGACCTCTTCGAGGCCCTTCCCTTTCCGGAACCGTTGAAGGCCGCGCTGGGCGGGATCCTGGTAGGGGCCATCGGGATCTGGCTCCCCCACGTCTTCGGAGTGGGATATGAGACCATGAACGATGCCCTGGTAGGCATACTGGAGCCGAAGATGCTATTCCTGCTCCTGGCGGCCAAGATCGTGGCCACCTCCATCACCATCGGATCTGGCGGGTCAGGCGGTGTCTTCGCCCCTTCGCTCTTTCTCGGGGCCATGGCCGGCGGCCTCTTCGGCAATGCTGTGCACCACCTCTTCCCTTCCTGGACCGCGGCGTCCGGCGCATATTCCCTGGTCGCGATGGGCGCAATGGTGGCGGGCACCACCCACGCCCCCATAACGGCCATCATCATGATCTTCGAACTCACCGACGACTACACCATCATCCCCCCGCTCATGGCAGCATGCGTGGTAAGCACACTGATCGCCACGGTGCTAAAGAGGGGCTCCATCTATACCATAAAGCTCTTGAGGCGTGGTGTGGAACTCGGCAAGGAGAGGAACATAAACCTGCTCCGCGCCCTCACCGCCAGCGACATCCTACACCCAGACCCCGAGGTGGTGGAGTGGAACACCGGATTCAAGCAGGTGGTAACGACCCTGCTGAAGGGACACCACCACACGGTATTCGTCACCAGGAACGGACGGCTGGAGGGCGTGGTCTCCCTTGACGCGCTGAGGGCAGTGCTCTACCAGGACGAACGCCACCAGGAGGCGGTGATCGCCGAGGATCTGCTGTCCAGGAAGGTCCCGTTCCTGTTCCCAGACGACACACTGGACATTGTGGCCAAAATAATGGAGGAGTTCGGCGTGGACGAGGTGGGCGTGGTGGATCCGTCAGACCCGGGACGGCTGATGGGATCGGTGCTCGAACGCGACCTCATCAAGGCATACAACAGGGAGGTGGCCAAGGCCGACATGTGCGGAAGCCTGGTTACCGACGCGGCTGTGGCCGACAAGGCCGGGATCGTGGAGCTGGCTCCAGGGTACTCCCTGGCAGCGGTGGACGCCCCCGCCCAGGCAGAAGGCCGCACCCTGGGGGAGATGGATTTCAGGAACCGGTGGGGCGTGCAGGTGGTCCTGGTCCACAAGCCGGGAGAAGGCCGGGTGGTGGTCCCCGGCCCTGGCCTTGCGATAGAAACGGGAGACCGGCTGGTAGTCGCAGGACCCACCGGGGCCGTGGAGCAGCTCACGGCTGGCTGATAAGACAGACAGGGCCGCCCTGGGGCGGCCCTTCGAGACCGGCTGAAAGAGTAGGCTTAGACCTTGCCCAGTAAGGCTTTGGCAGCGGCCAGCAGCGTCTTGCGCCTGGTTGGAGCCAGGACGTTCTCCCAGGTCTTCTCCCTGGGAGCAAACTTCTTCCCAAGCAGGTAGAGATCCTTCTTGGTTCCTACGTAATAGACGTTGGGACCGATGTTCACCGCTGAGGTGACCAGCCTCTTGGCCTTGCCGCTCTTGACCAGCTTGTGGACCTCTGACTTGGGATCGTTGAGCTGGCCGAAGATCCTGGCGTCGGTAACGCAGGTCTTCACGCAGGCCGGCTTCTCGCCGTGGGCCAGCCTTTCCACGCAGAAGGTGCACTTGTCGGCCTTGGGATCGTCGAGCTCCTCGTTGAGCCAGCGCGCTCCGTAAGGACACGCCTCGACGCAGGCACCGCATCCGATGCACCGCTCCTTATCTATGAGCACGGCGCCGGTGAAGGGATCCTTGAAGGTGGCCCTCACCTCCATCTTCTTGGTCCTGCCTGAATGGATGTCCTTGAAGGTCTTGACCTCGGGATCTACAGGACAGACGGTGGTGCACATGGGCTTGTCGCAATGGTTGCACAGCCCGGGATAGAAGGTGTATGAGATCCCGTGGGGGGTCTGCTCCGGCCCCATGCGGCGCACCCAGTTGCGCCTTCCAGAAACCGGCACCTGCCACTCGGCCCTGCAGGCCACCGCGCACGCGTGGCACCCGACACAACGATTCAGATCTATTACCATGGCATATTGGGTCATGTCAGCCTCCTATGATGCCTTCTTGACTTGGTAACGGGGAAGCTCCCTTGGAAGCGCGACCAGCTCAGGGATGTCGAGCACCTTGTCGCCCTTGACCAGCCTGACGAAACTAGTCCTGTGGCTGGACGCGCCCATGAAGGGATCGGCCTCGTACTCGGTTATCATGAACTGGTCGCTGGCACCCTTGCCGAAGGTCTTGCTAAGGTGCTTGCTCCTGGAACCGAAGCCGTGGGGCACATATACACAGTCCGGCCTGATGCCAGGGGTCACCTTGACCTTGATGGGCATGGAGCGGTAGCCGTGCTGGTTCTCCATGACCACCTCTTCCCCGTCCTTGATACCCAGCTTCGCGGCCACCTTGTCGTTGAGCCAGATGTGGTTCTCCGGCCACTCGTGGTTGAGCCAGAGGTTGTTCATGGTACGGCTGAAGGTATGGACCGGGACGCGCCCATACAGCAGGCGCGCGAAACCTTTGGGCGGTGCAGGCGTTGGCTCGAACTTCGGCACCGCGTCGAAGTCCTCGTCTGCAAACTCCTCCAGAGCCAGCTCTATCTTGCCGGACTCGGTGGGAAACTTCACGGGCTTGGAGGTGTCGCGGTACGGCTTCTCTTTCAGGGAAACGATGCCGCCCTGCTGCATGAGCTTCTCGATGGAGAGGCCCAGGCCCTTGAGCTCGGCGTTGATGAAGTCCTCCTCCTTCTTGCAGGAGAAGCCCTTGAGCCCGACCCTCTTGGCCAGCTCGTTGGCGATCCAGAACGGTGGCTTGGCCTCGAACATGGGGGCGACCACGGGCTGCCGGACGGTGACGTAGGAGTTGATTCCGTCGTAGGCGTACACCCCGTCGTACCTCTCGAGATAGACCGCCTCAGGCAGCACTATGTCGGACCATATGGCAGTCTCGGTGGGAAGCATCTCGATGGAGAAGATGAAGTCCAGCTTCTTTACCGCTTCCATGGTCTGATAGGGGTTTGGTATGGTCTGCATGATGTTGACCCCGCAGACTCCCCAGAGCTTTATGGGGTACGGCTTGCCTGTGAGGGTTGCCTTCACGATCTCGCCGGTGGGCGTACCAGGAAACGGATCTGCAAAGGGATAGTTGTCCTTGAGGGACTCTTCCGGCCCCTCCACCTCCTCGCCCTCGATCTCGAGGCAGTCGGTGTGGGCAAGGTGGACCGGGGTGGGGAAGTAGAGCCCGCCAGGCACCCCTACGGCTCCGAAGAGGGCCGTGAGTATGGCGAGGGCGCGGTGGCGCTGGGTATCTCCCCTGCCGTACCACGTGGAGTGGCGGCCTGGGTGGATGGAGACGTTGGGCCGGTTCTCGGCTATGATCCTGATGGCGGCCTCCATATCTCTCACGTTGAGATCGCATATGCGTGCCGCCCACTCCATTGAGTAGCCCTTTACCGCCTTCTTCACCTGCTCGAATCCGTTGCAGTTCTTGTGAACGAACTCCTTGTCGTACAGGTCGTGCTGGATGACATAGTTGATCCAGGCCAGGAGAAGGGCAGTGTCTGTTCCGGGCCTTATGGGTAGCCAGATGTCCGCCTTGTTGGCCGGGGCTGAGAACCGGGGATCCACGACCACCAGCTTGGCTCCCTTGGCAAGGCCCTCTGCGTACTCCTTGGTGTGGGAGACGTGGAGATTCTCGCCTATGTGGCTGGCCACAAGGAGCATGGCCTTGGCGTTTGCCATGTCGATGTATTGCCTGGTGCCGGAGACCAGATAGCCCATCGTGGACATGTAGGCAACGGCCACAGGTCCGACGCACTGGAAGAATGCCGGCTCGTTGGAGTAGTTCTCAGTGCCCAGGGCCTTGAATATGGCCCTGTGGAACTCCGAGGTGGCCCCGTGGTCGAAGAACGCCAACGCATGGGGACCATACTTGTCCCTCACTTTCTTGAGGTTGTGGGCGACCTCATCGAGGGCCTCGTCCCAGGAGATCCTCGCCCACTTGCCCTCTCCACGGCCGCCGACGCGCTTCATGGGATACTTCATGCGGTCGGGATCGTAGAGGAGCTGGATACCGGCATTCCCGCGGGCACAGACCTTTGTCCCGTTGAGGGGGCTCTTTGGATTGCCCTCGATCTTGACCAGCCGTCCGTCTTTCACCTTGGCGACGATGGGACAGCGCCAGAAGCACATGTCGCACACACTGGGCACCTCCTTTGCCCCAAGGCTGCCCGGCAGGCCAGACCCGCTGGATGCTAAGGCGGTGGCCGGCTTGAAGAAGCCGCCCTCCTTTCCAAGTTGTACGCTGGCCAGGGCCGCGCAGCTCGCCGCCGATAGCTTCAAGAACTGGCGTCTCTTCATATAAGGCCTCCTATAATGGTTTGAGATTTATGGTTGACAAGCACAACCGGCCGCCGGAGAAACGGCCAGTGAAAGCCCAGTGACACAATGAGCGGCCGCTATCCACCGGCGGCCGCTGCCCCGCATCCCGCGGCACATCCCTCTCCAATCGCCATTTGGAGCCATTTCAGGACCTCAATCGACACGGCGGCCAATGCGGCATAGAAACCGCCCCTGTCCGCCTCCATGACCCTGGAGGCGAACTCCGGGAACCACTTCATGAGATAGGAGTCCAGATAGCCCGCGAGCCGGACCACCTCTCCCCGCTCCAGCAGAAGCCCGGCGAAGGCGAGGCAGGCGGAGACGTGATCAGGGGCGTCTCCCACCGATGGCTCCACCCCGGCCTCGGCATAGTAGCGGAGAGCCACCTCAGCGCCCATCTGGTTCAGTATGCCCGCGCCGCCGAAATAAACCGACGCATAGGGAGGAGCGGGCACCCCGCCTGGAGCGTTTATGAACAAGGAGGTGTAGACGGCCCTCAGCTCCTCTGCATCAATAGGGGCTGGACCAGGGCCTTCTATCCCGAGATCGCCGCCGACCAGGTTTAAAACCCCTTGGACCTGCCCGATCTCATCACCAGGATAAAGAAAACCTATTGCCAGGACATCAAGAATTGAAATAATTTTTTTAAGGTTATCTGTGTCCATAAATATTTTTAGCGACCTTGCAATTTGAAGTCGTATAGCATATTTTGACACCGGCTGCAAGAGATAGTAAAAGATGAAAAGAAGGCGGCACGATTAATTTTTAAAAATGGATATCTTTGGCAAATACATGAAGCTTTTGCCTGGCAACCACCTGAAGTTTCTCTTTTTCGGCCGTCCGGTCCTCTATCCGCTCCTGTGCCTGCTCCTTGCAGGGGGATGCACCACCTGCCCGTCCAAGGTGGGGACCGGTACGGTGTCCCACCCCACTACCCGCCACCAGGCAGAGGCTTCCAAGGTGGTGCCGCATGCCAACGATTGGAACCGCCTATACAGCCGCCTGCAGACGATGCCCGGACCAGGAGACGAGGAGGGGCTGACTGCCTCCAATCTCGAGGCGAAGATCAAAAGTCTCAAAGGCAAGATCAAGATAGTCATCTCCAAAAGCGAGAGAAGGCTCTATCTCTTCGAGGGAGAACGCCTGGTTAAAAGCTATCCAGTGGGCCTGGGCAAGCGCCCCCAGGGCGACAAGATCCGCCAGGGGGACAAACGCACTCCAGATGGCGTCTTCTACGTCTGCACCAAGAACCCCAAGAGCCGGTTCCACCTCTCCCTTGGTATCAGCTATCCCACCATAGAAGATGCGGAGCGGGGCCTCCGGCAGGGGCTCATCTCCAAGAAGGAGTACCGGGAGATCGTGGCCGCGATCAAAAAAGGGAGGAGGCCTCCCTGGAACACCGCCCTGGGCGGCGCCATCTGCATACATGGCGGCGGCTCCTACTGGGACTGGACAGATGGCTGCATAGCCCTCAACAACAAGGACATCGAGGAGCTGTTCAGGATAATACCGGTTGGAACGCCCATTGTCATAGTGGAGTAATGAGCCGTTTCCAACGGCAACTCCCTCCTCATGGATGGACGTACACCCAGGTGCCGGGCCGCCCTTTTGACGGAAAGACCCTGTTTCTCCCTGGCACGGGCTGAGGATCGCTCCAGTTGAACAGCCACCATGCGTCGTACGGCGCCACGTTAACACAGCCGTGGGACTGCGGAAACCCGAACCAGTCGTGCCAGTACGAGGTGTGAATGGCATACCCCTGATAGAAGTACATCTGCCAGGGGATGTCCTCTAAATAATAATAATCGGACTTCCCATCGGAGCCGCTCATCTTGGCCATTTCCACCTTCTGCCATATCCTGAACAGCCCCTCCACGGTGGGAAACTGCTTAACGCCAGAGGAGATAAGCGTGGCGTACACCATCTTGTCGCCTTCGTATGCGGTGAGGGTCTGCTCGTAGAGATCCACACAGATCCACTTCTCGTGCTCCCCTATTTTCTCCGGCCGCTCTTCCTGGAATATAACAGCGGCCCTCCTCTGCTCTATCCACATCTTCTCGCCGACCTTATACCAGTTCCAGCCGTTCACCCTCTTAACGTCCAGTATCTCGAAGAGCGAATAGCGGGGAAGGTCCACGGCCTTGTAGTCCATAGGGCCGCCGGGAGTGCGTGAAGGCGTGGTGTTCAGCAGGACCCAGAGAAAGGGGGTATCAAGGCCGTCAAGCTCCACCCCCCTGAATACCGAGGGTGCATCCAGGCGGAGATGACGCCTCTCCACGAACTCGCCGGGATTTATCATGAGCCACTGGCGCCCAGCACCCTCGACAACCGAAGTGCTCTCCAGGCTCACCCAGACGAACCCCTCCTTCAACCACCGTTTGGGAGCAGGAAGCGGCAGCTCCCTCACGCGGCCATAGACCGGGACCGGGGCATCCACCACCTGGGCGTAAACCTTGGGCAGGACGTTGCAAAGTGAGAGAAAGGGGCCGGGCACCCTCACGCAGACCTGCCCTGCCTGAACCGGCGGCGCAACATCTCCGGCCAGCGAGGCACATGCCTGGAAGATCACCGCGAACAGCAAGAAAACAGATACAAGATACCTTCTCTCTAAGGCTCCTCTATTACTCATCTCCAGTATCCAACTTGGTCAACTCTCTCGGATTCACCTCCAGGGGCTCTATGGATTTGATCTCCTTGTCCTTGGGGGCCGCTTCCAGATCTACGAAACGCCTGGCGCCCACCAGGACCCTGGATTCCAAGGTGCCGGTGGCACGGTTGAAGGCCTCGACCGCCTGCTTCAACCCCTTTCCTACTCCGGCCCAGTGGTTGGACAGGGTATAGATCCGATTGTAGAGCTCGCGTCCGAGCTCGGCTATCCGCTGGGCGTTCTCGGCTATAGCCTCCTGCTGCCAGGCGTGGGCCACGGCCTTCAGCACCGAGATCAGAGTCAAGGGCGTGGCCAGTATGACGCCCTTGGAGGCGCCGTACTCCAGCAGCCCTGCATCATACCGCACGGCCGCAGTGAAGAATGACTCGCCTGGCAGGAACATGATGACGAACTCGGGCGTACGCCCCAACTCCCTGGAGACGTGCTCCCAGTATCCCTTGGAGGCCAACTGTTCTATGTGCTTCCTTATGTTGGCCACATGCTCCCCCAGCTTTCGCTCCTGCTCCGGGGGGGCGCACTCCACCGCTTCCAGGTAACTTGCAAGCGGAGTCTTGGCATCCACAACTATCTTCCTTCCCCCCGGAAGGTTCACCACGAGATCCGGCCTGACCACCCCCTTCTCTGCATTCACCCCATGCTGTTCTATGAAGTCACAATGGGGGACCATCCCAGCCATCTCCACCACCCGCCTCAACTGGATCTCGCCCCACCGGCCCCGCACCTGCGGCTGGCGGAGCGCCCTTATGAGCCCCTGGGTCTCCCTGTGCAGCATGGGAAGATGGTCTTCGATCAGGGCCCTGACCTGCTCGCTGATGGCTCTATAGGCCCCCTCCCTCGCCTTCTCGAGCTCGGAAAGCCGCTGATCCACCCTGGAGAGCGACTCCCTTATGGGCCTGGCCAGCTCCTCGATGGCCTTCTGGCGCTGGACCAGGTCCCCAGCCGCCTCCTTCTTGTAGGCTTCGAGGGTCTGGAGAGCGAGATCCAGGAACACCTTATTGTTCCGCTCCAGGGCCTGTCCGGACAGGGCCTGGAAAGACCTGGAGAGCTCTTCCCGCGCCCTCTCCAGCAAGGCGAGCTTCTCAGCGGCCGCCTCCTGCTCCGCCCTAAGCCGCTCCTCCAGCTTGCCGATCTCCGCCCGCAACGCAGCGTTCTCCTCTCTCTTTGCATCAAGGGCCCTTGCCTTGGCCTCGGCCTCGGATTCCAGCCGCTGGATGGCATCCTCCATGCGGCCTATCCTCTCGTGCGCGGCCTTGGACTCCATCTCCCTGGCAAGCCGCTCCTCCCTGACCTTGGACAGCAGAGCCATCCTGGCCGCCAGCCACGCAGCCGCCCCCCCGGTAATCGCACCCAGGGCAAAGAGTATGAAATTGGAAGGATCGGTCATAAGCGCCTCAATGCCTATGGAGAATCAGATGGTTTTCTCCAGGTATCAGGGCCAGGGCCTCCTCGGAAGAGCAAAATTCGTCATGGGTACCGTGGAAAACCAGTGACTGGTTCAAACACGCCACCTGCTTGACATGCCTGTGCACCACACCTATGTCGTGGGTCACAAGGACGATGGTGATCCCCTTTGTGTTCAAGGAGTCCAGCATCCGGTAGAAGCCGTCCTGCATCCTGGTGTCTATGCCAGTGGTAGGCTCGTCCAGGAAGAGTATCCGAGGGCCGTTGACTATGGCCCTTGCAATGAGCACCCGCTGTTGTTCTCCACCGGAGAGCCCGCCGAACCGCCTGTGGGAGAGATGGGCGACACCTACCTCCTCCATAGCCTGGAGCACCGCCGCCTCGTCGGCCCTGGAGAGCCACTTGGGCCACTTCTTGCCGGCAAGCCGCCCCAGCCCGACCACCTCCTTGGCGGTGACAGGGAAGAGAATGTCGGTCTGAATGGCCTTCTGGGGGACATAGCCCACCTCGCTCCAGCGGCTGAACCGGTCCACCGGGACTCCCATCATGGCGACACCCCCGGAGTCCGGCTCTATTAGCCCGAGCATAATCCTGAGCAAAGTGGATTTGCCGGAACCGTTGGGGCCGATGATGGCCAGGAAATCTCCCTCCCCTATATCGAAGGTAATGTCCCGCAACGCTATCTGCTTGCCGTAGCTGTAATATACATGGCGTATCTCCACCAGCGGCCCTGCCATAGCCCCTCCTGGAAAGTATAAATCATACTCATTCCTGTTTAAAACAGATTACTCTATCTACGGGCCGGATTCCAGAAACAAATTTTCTTTTAGGACAAGCGGCGCCAAAGCCTCAGAAGCGTCTCGCCTGTACCGAATAGATGAGGGCCAGCAACTTGTACACCAGCCTGGCGGCGAGGTAATCAGGGGCATGCAGGCCTGGAACCGGCGCCAACTCCACAACGTCGAATCCCACCACCCGCGCCCGCTCAACGATTGCCGCAAGCATGTCCACGAGATGGTACCAGCCGAGGCCTCCTGGCTCCGGGGTGCCCACTGATGGCATGATCGAAGGGTCCAAGACATCAAGATCTATGGTGAGATAGATGTCTCTGTCCTCTACGCCCCCGAGCAGCCTGTCCAGGGCGGCTTGAAAATCTCCCACGACCTCCCTGGCCCAGATGGGCTCCATGCCATTGGCCTCCATGAACTCCACTTCAGCCGACGATGTGGACCTTATTCCCACTTGCACTATCTCGGCCACCTCGGAAGCCCTGCGCATTACGCAGGCATGGCTGAAGCGGGTCCCCTGGTAGCTGTCCCTGAGATCGGTATGGGCGTCGAACTGGACCACCAGCAGCCCCGCAGAACGGCTGGCAGCAGCCCTTATCGCCCCTATGGAGACTGAGTGGTCACCGCCGAGAAGCACCGGGAGCACACCGGCAGCAAGCCACTGGCCGGTCCGCTCCTCCACAGCTGCGGCCAGCGCATCCGGCGGCATGACGGGCTCCACTGGCACATCGGTGTGGATGCCCCATCTCCATGCCTCGCACCGGACGTCCTCATCGTACAACTCCATGTGCGGAGAGGCGGCGATGATGGCCCCGGGTCCCTCCCGCGCACCACCCCTGTAGCATGCGGTGGCGTCGAATGGGACTGGAACCACCGCGACCCCGCAGCGATCCGGCGGCGCAGAGTATGAATCGCCCAGGAAAGCGGCAGGCACGTCAGACTGTCATCTGGGACCGTTCGGAGGTGATGAAGTGGTGGACCTTCCTTATCACCTTGGGGAACTCGTGGCCCCGGTCGAGGAGCTTGATCTCCAGCTTCTTGATGCCGAAAAGCTTTTTGATATATGCGATGGCGGCATCGGTGTCGAACTTCTTGCACGAGAATATGTCGAGGCTAAGGTAGAGCTTCTCTGGAAAGGTGTGGATGCTGATGTGGGACTCGGCTATGAGCACAAAGCCCGATATCCCCCAGTCTTCCGGGACCTGTCCAGAATACTTGAACACATAGGGGGGCATGATCTTGGTCATGTTTATCTCTTCAGGATACCTGCTCAGGAAGTTATATATCTCCTCCAGGTCCTGGAGCTTGTCCTGGTCACAACCATATCCGTCCAACATGAGATGCTGACCGAAACCGTACTCTATACCTTCCATCATGGCTATGCCCTCACTATGACTCGGATTATAGAGGCAGAGACGCACCCTACGAAACAGCTTTATATATAGAGGCTGTCGGATATTGTCAAGAAAAAGGGGGGCTGGATTGCACGGCATGGAAGTTCTGATATATTGAGTTCATGGAGCCGGCCCGCATGGGCCGGCATTATTTTACTCAAGCGGCCGGGCACACGGGCCGTGAGGAAAAGAAAGACAAGGGAACGAAAGAGACGGCGATGGAAAGGACACCCATAACCAAAGAGGGATACGAGAAGCTCAAGGCCGAGTTGGAACGGCTGGAGCGGGTCGAGAGGCACGAGGTGATAAGGGCCATCGAAGAAGCCAGGGCACACGGAGACCTCTCGGAGAACGCGGAGTATCACGCCGCAAAGGAGAGACAGGGGCAGATAGAGGGCAGGATTCAATATCTCCAGGCCAAACTCGCTGCATGTGACATAATAGACTGCTCACAGCAGACCTGCGACAGGGTGGTGTTCGGCGTCAAGGTGCGGCTCGAGAACATCGACACAGGAGAAGAGGTAGTCTATCAGATAGTGGGCCCTGATGAATCCGACATCAAGGAGGGCAAGATCTCAGTCACATCACCCCTTGGCAAGGCACTTATAGGCAAGGAAGAGGGAGACGAGGTGGAGTTCCAATCCCCCTCTGGCAAGAAATCCTACGAGATCCTGGAGATCTTCACCTGAACCGGGCAGCCCCCTATTCACCGCCCCAATCGGTGGGAACGCACAGGACAGGGCAGGGGAGCAGCCTGACTACTTTCTCCACTGTACTGCCAAAGAAAATCTCGTCGATCTGCCCCTTTCCCCTGCTGCCGTACCCTCCCATTAGCACCAGGTCCACTTCCAGCTCCCTCGCCTTTATGGCGATCTCCTGGAAGGGTGAGCCGTGGGAGACGACGATCTCTTTGACGAGATCTGCGGCCCCGTGCTCCTTGACGAAACGGCGCAGGGCCTGGTGGGCCTGGTTGCTCAAACGTTCCCGCACCGCAGACTCGTCCTCCTTGTAGTAGCCGCTTATATGGGAGACGAGATTGTCGTCGATGATGTGGATCCCCACGAACTGGCTCTGCCAGCACTTCACCATCTCCTTGGCATATCTTATGGAAGCCGCCGCGGCCTCTGAAAAGTCTATGGGAATCATCACCAGGGATATCTCCATCTTCTCTCCTCCTTCAGGAATCTGGAACTCAATCCATGCGGCACATCACCGTCTCCCACCCCTCCACCAGCCACCTCTTCTCCAGGCGGGCCCGGCCAGCGCCCATCTCCTCGGCCGCCCGGCGCAGCCCGCCGTTTCCGCCCGAGAGGACCATGTAACCGCCCGGGGCAAGCAAACGCGGAAGGCGCGGCAACATGCAGCTCATCACCGACGGCGCCAGGTTTGCCAGCAGCACGTTGAAGCAGGCGCCGCCCACGGTCTCGATCCCTCCATGCACCAAGGTCACGGCGCGGCAGCGGTTGGCCTCCAGATTGATCCTGGCCTCTTCTATGGCCGCACGGTCGATCTCCAAGGCCACCACCCTTGCGGCGCCCATCCGATCCGCAGCGATGGCCAGGATGCCAGAGCCGGTGCCCACGTCCAGCACCACCGAGCCAGCCATTGCGCCCTTATCGGCCAGCAGGGACAAGGCATCAAGGCAACACCGTGTGGTGGGATGCCCCCCTGAGCCGAAGGAGGACCTGGAGAGAAGCGCCACCTCACCGCCGGCTATGTCCAGACGGCAGGAACCGTCTCCTCCGACGCAGGAGCAGTCGGGAGACGAGACCACGAACGTGCGCACATCGACATCTGATCCGCCTGGAACCCCATCCAACAGCGAGGAGAGGAGCTCAACCGCCCGGCCGTCTTCCTCCAGGTCTGGAACCGCCGCCAACTTCAGCAGCTCCATGTCCAGGGCCTCGACCTCCCAGCCGACCTCAGCCGCACGGCCGGCCATCGATGCAAGCATTTCCGGAGCGGCCCGGAGCTCTGCCTTCAGAGACCCCATATCTCCTTCCTTGAGGCCAGGGCCCTGAGCCTGGGCTCCAGCTCCGCCACACCCGCTTCGACCTCGCCGAACTCCTCCAGGGCCAAGGCGTTCTCCAGATCCTTGAGCCTGAGTCTTACCCTGTCCGCCTCCATCCTTGATATGGACTCCACCCTCACGGCACGTCTCAAAAGCACATACAGGGAGTCGATCTTCTCCCGCAACTCCTTCATCCTTGCGTTCCGGCTCTTAAGGGCCGCGTCAGCCGCCTCGCTGGCAGTCTTCCTGCACATCTTGGCCAGATACTGAGCCTTGCGGTATTCCCCTTTCTTGCCGTACTTGGCAGAGAGGCCGCAGAGCCACTTGGCGTGTTCCCACTCCCCGGCCATATAGCGTGGCGCGCCGTCCACCGCGGCTTCGTCCAGGGCGGACACCGCCTCCTCGTGCATCGCCCTCCACTTGGCCCGTTCTTTGGCCGTGGGTGTCATCTCGCGGATCTCCGCGATCTTTTTCAGGACCCGCTCCCGCAACTCCTTGCGGGACGGCATGTCGAGGGAAAAAGCAGGGACCGCACCAAGCGCGAGCAGGAGGATGAGCGCAAGCCCGCGGGCAACGGCCCTACTGGGGAGGTATGTTGACAACGATGTGCTCCTGTATCCACTTGGCATCTAACCACTCCAGGGGATCTACGAACACGCCCCGGACCAGCATCCCGAAGTGGAGATGATCACCGCCGGCAAGGCCGGTCATGCCGGTCTTGCCAATGATATCGCCCTTTTTCACCGGATCCCCCACCTTGACCGCCATCTCGCTGAGATGGGAATAGGTGGAACATAGTCCCAGCCCGTGATCTATGACCACGGTATTCCCGTAGATACCCAGATAGTCGGCAAAGATGACGGTGCCGTCATTGGAGGCAGGGACTTCAGCCCGCTTGAGGGAGGCCAGGTCGAGCCCCATGTGAAAGGCCTCGTCGATTTTCTTGCCACGGTATAGATAAGTCCTGTGGTCGGCGAAGCCGGCCCTCTTGATGGAGTTGGGAAGCTGCTTGAACCGCCCTTTCCACTGGATCGTGCCGAGGGAGGCAGAAGAGCAGACCTCCTTGAGCTTCGCATTGTTCCTGGCCCTAAGCTCGCTGTTGACCTTCAGGAACAGGGACTTGTAGTCATCCTTGAGGTCCGGGAAAAAGGTTATGAAGTCCGGCATCTTGCGCTGGAGGAAGCCCTGGGAGATGGGTATCGTATCCTCCACGAGCCGACGCCCCAGCACCCTGTGGGCAAACCCCGCCATGCCCTTGTTGCCGGCTGGATCATAGGCCTCTATAAACATCGAACCGCTGCCGCTGTAATCGAAAGGGAGGGCGATGAGGCAGAGATAGGTGTTCTTTGCACCGTATGGAAAGGCCTTGAAGAAGATGGAGTCCGATACCCGCACGCCCGCCTTAGAGACCGGCTCGTTGAGCCTGAAGGCCACCAGCCCTGCCCCTCCCCTCCTGATGTTGTGCACAGAGCTCAACACGTCTATCACCGGCGGCACCGTATCTATCTGCACCACCTTCTCCAGGCGGGAGATGTTCCCTTTGATTATATGGCGATAGGAGGCGTCCTCCGCCTCGATCCTGATGGAGCAGGAGCCGTCCCTGAGTCCGAGTTTGCGCGGCTCGACCTTCCAGGCAACTGGATAGGAGCCGAAACCGGTTCCCTTCCACCAAGCAAGCCGTTTGAAGTTGTAGGTGGGCTTCAGGCGCACCTCCTTGTTCCCTTGTATCAGCCACCCCTGGATCCTCTTCAGGCCGGTCCCTTTGTCACGCACCTCAACGGAGATCACGGCCTCTCCACCCATCGCCTCTATATCGGGGACGAGGGCTATGGTAGGGGCGTCGCCCTCCATGAGGGTATAGCCGAGCAATCCAGCGACGCCCAGCGCCGCCAATATGATGATGGTCAATATGAGGGTAAGGATTCTACGCATTGGAGTCTCCGTTCATGGTAGAGAGGACGGTGGGCCCCTGTCAATGCCTCAGATCCAGGCCGTTGAACCTGTTCATGGCGGTATCCAGGCCCTTTTCCAAAAAGATCTCGACGCCCTCCGCGGCCGCCGCGATCACCTGTTCGAGGAGGGGCATGTCGTCCAAAGGAAAACTTGAGAGTACGTATTTGTCAACCGGGAAGCCCCTTGGGGGGCGGCCTATTCCCACCTTGAGCCTCGGGAACTCCCGCGTACCAAGGGTTTCGATGATAGAACGTATCCCGTT
>WFVQ01000063.1 GCA_015491585.1 Deltaproteobacteria bacterium | reverse complement strand
CCTCTAAGCCTCGCCGCCAACCACAATCTCAGTCCAGAAGCCCCTTCAGTACGGAAAACGGCCCTGAAGCCTCCCCAGAGGCGCAACGGCAGGAAGAGGTGTTGAGATTCTCGCCGCACCCGGGACAGAGCCCCTTGCAGCCGCTGGAGCATACCCCCCTTATCGGAATCTCCAGAAGGATCTGCTCCCTGAAAATGGACTGCAGCGGCATGACGTCATCATCGTAAAAGGTTGTGTCTACATCCTCCTCCGAAAGGCTCAGCTCTGGCTTGAACCTCTGGGCGCCAGAGGGCATGAGCAGGTAGGAGAACGAATGGCTCACGTCGAGAGGATACCGCTCGAGACACCTGTCGCACAAGAGGACCAGCCTCCCATCGACCCTGCCCTTGAGGTGGACCGTGCCAGCGCTGCGGCTCAGATGGGCCTCCCCAGAGATGGACTCCTGCCCGTCCGGAAGACCGCTCTCCCGCAGAACCGACGCCACGTCGTCATAATAGAGGTCGAGCCCCTCACGGGGGATGTCCTCCAACAGGACAGGCGCTGTTATGTCGAACCCCTTGATACAAGCCATTACCTGGACACTTCACTACTTCTGAAAATAATGAACCGTTTACTATATGGAAATAGACATGGTTGTCAAGGAGAGATAAGGCCCAAACACGGCCCCACGCCCCGCTTCATTTATAAAAACTATTCAAAAACAAGAAATTATCGATAATTATCATTGGCCTCTTCAAGCTCTAACAAGTAATATCACGGGAAATCTACTCAAAGCAATGCGTGAAGGAGTGTCTATGGCCATTGCTTCCAGAGCCCTGTCTATATTCATAATGGCGGCAATAACCGCGGCCTTGCCTGCGCCTGGTAGGGCGGATTCGATCCACTGCGGCACAGTGGTCATGAAGTTCGAGCTGGGGCAGTATCCATCGGGGAAACGCGTCCGGCTCTGGATACCATTTCCCCAGGACGGGCCCTACCAGGAGATCCGACACGTCACCGTCTCAGGAGACTTTGAACGCAGGGAGTTCACCGCTGCCAAGGGTGGAGAGCAGAAAATCCTCTATGCAGAGTGGGGGCCAGGCGCTGACTCCAGACAGCTAAACGTCTCATTCGATGTGGTCAGGAAGGAGAGAAGGCATCGGGAAATCGCAGAAAGAGGAGGCCTGGATCCAGCCAAGTTCGCTCCCTATCTCACGGGCTCCAGCAAGAGGCCGGTGGACGGGGTGGTGAAGGAGCTGGCCGACAAGATCACAAAGGGGCACCGCTCCCCCCTGGAAAAGGCACGAGCGGTGTATGGATGGGTCTGCCGGAACATGCGGCGGGACCCCTCCACTCGGGGATGCGGAAAAGGAGACGTCTGCCTCTTACTGGGCTCGGGCGCTCCGGCGGGCAAGTGCGCCGATATCCACTCGGTGTTCGTAGCCCTGCTCAGGGCCGCCGGGGTCCCGGCTAGGGAAGTCTTTGGCCTCCGCCTGGGCAGGAAAGGTGTCACTGACATCACACAGTGGCAGCACTGCTGGGCAGAATTCTGGGTGCCTGGAGAAGGATGGGTGGCCGCCGACCCAGGAGACTACCTGAAGTGGCGCCTTGGCGCCGGACTGCTCCAACTGGCAGTGGAGAAGGTCCTGCACTCCAAGGAGAAGTACTATTTCGGCACCCTTCCTCCTTACCGCGTGGGGTTCGGTGTGGGACGGGACGTCGCGCTCTCACCTCCCCAAGCCGGGCCTCCACTGAACTACTTCATGTATCCGTACGCCGAGGTGGATGGCGAACCTTTGGACCCCTTGGCCCCCGAGACCTTTCGTTATTTCATTTCCCACGAAGCCAAGGAATGCGCCGAAGAGGAGGTTGGAACGTGAACAGTAGGCGCCGCTTTCTGAAGATGACCTGGATGGCAGCGGCAGCGGCCACAGGTACAGGGCTACGGCAAGCAGCGGCCGCCCTGCCCACTGGCGCCGTGGTGGTGATACCGGAACGGTGCATGGGATGTGAGGCATGTGTCATCGCCTGCAACACCGGACGCTGTCTTCCCAGGGAACGGTGGGACACTGTGGTAGAAAGGCACGTTGAAGGCCGTTATCCCAGGGTGAGGAAGAAGTTTTTCCCGCGCATGTGCCGCCACTGCGCTAATGCACCCTGCGTGCAGGCATGCCCCTCCGGCGCCATGCGCACCGAGGCGGGAGGCGTGGTCGTGGTTGACCGGACTGCCTGCATAGGATGCGGCTCCTGCGTTGAGGCGTGCCCACACGGCGCAGTGGTCCTGCACCAGGGCAAAGCCGCCAAGTGCGACCTCTGCCATGACCGGCTCGCGGCAGGGATGAAGCCGAGATGCGTCGAAACCTGCCCCAGCCAAGCTCGGCTTTTCGAGAAATCCGGCACACCTATAGCAGCAGTGCATGATCTCCCCGCCACGAAGAGTGGTGGCGCGCTGGTAATATATACGGACAGGGGGGAGTGACATGGACAGGCGGAAATTCTTGAAAAGCGGGCTGGCCGCCGCTGCTGCCAGCTCAGTTCCAGGGCAAACGCAAGGCGTGTCGGCAGGAGAGAAGAGCGGAACCAGAGAGACCTCCACCCTCCTCTCGGTCTGCCTGGGCTGCAATGCCCGTTGCGGAAACAGGGTAACCACCGAGGAAGGTAAAGTGGTCGCCGTAAGCGGCAATCCCTACCATCCCTACAACACCCTCGGCGCTCCCATTCCGTGGGACACCCCTCTGGACAAGGCCCTGAAGGCCCGGGGCACCGTGTGCGGAAAGGCCCACGAGATGTGGAGCTACGCCACCAGCCCCTACCGGATCGTGAGGCCGCTCAAGCGGTCCGGCCCCAGGGGCTCAGGCCGCTTCGAACCCATAGAGTGGGATCAGCTCGTCAAGGAGATCGCAGAGGGAGGAAGGCTTTTTGCCCATATAGGAGAAGACCGAGTGGTTCCGGGACTGAAGGAGCTGGATTCCGACGCGCCCCTGGACCCCTCGGCCCCCGAGCTGGGACCCAAGCGCAACGGCCTGGTGTTCATGACCGGAAGGCTCCAGTCCGGCCGCAAGGAGTTCATAGACAGGTTCGTGAAGTACGCCTTCGGCTCTGTGAACCGCATAGGCCACACCGACATCTGCGGAATCGGCTTCAGGATGGGAAACTACGCCTTCACTGAGGGAAAGGCCGTGGAGCTCAAGGCCGACCCTTGGGAGGCAGAGTACATACTGGTCTTCGGGGCCAATGTCTACGAGGCGCTACAGCCCGGGCTCAACACCTACGGGGCCGCCCTGGCCCACAGACGCTCCAAGGGAGAGGTGAAGTTCGTCATCATAGATCCCAGGGCCCAGAAGGCATCGGCCCACGCCCACCGCTGGATACCCATAAGACCCGGCCAGGACGGCGCTTTCGCAATGGGCATGATACGCTGGATGATAGAAAACGGCCGGTACAACCGCCGCTTCCTCGAAGCGCCCAACGAAAAGGCGGCCCTGGCCCTTGGAAACGGCGGATACGTCAATGCAGCCCACCTGGTGGTTTGGGACGAGAAAAGTCCACTCCACGGCCGTTTTCTTCGGGCCTCTCTCCTTCCAGGCGGCAAGGACAACGATGCCTTCGTGGTGCTTGGGCCGGATGGCGCCCCGGCGCCGCACAGCGGAGTGGAACGAGCCATACTGGACGTGGACCGGCGCCTGCGCCTCGCCGACGGAGCGGTCAGGGTCAGGAGCTGTTTCAACCTGCTCAAGGAAGCCGCGTTCCAATACACGCTGGAAGAGTACGCCAGGGCGGCAGGGGTGGAGCCTGGACTCATATCCGAGGTGGCCCACGAATTTTCCGCGCACGCCCCCAAGGCCGCGGTCTGCCAGTACCACGGCGCCGGCAACTACGTAAACGGCGTCCCTGCCGCATACGCGGTGGCAGTGCTCAACGCCCTGGTTGGCAGCCTCCAGCGCAGGGGGGGATACCTGACCTCAGGCGGTGGTGCCGCCTCCTGGAAGAGAGGGGTTTTCGATCTCATCGACTTCAAGGGCAAGAGAAAGCCCAGAGGCGTGAAGATCTCCAGGGAGAAGGCGGCCTACCAGGAGACGTCCGAATTCCAGTCCGCAGTGAAGGCAGGGAAGAATCCCTACCCTGCCAAGCGGCCTTGGTTCCCGTTCACAAAGGGCGGCCTGAGCGTAGAGGCCCTGGCCGGGATGGATCAGGGCTATCCCTACAAGGCCTCGGCCCTGTTCCTCTACTTCTACAACCCGGTCTATTCCACTCCAGGAGGGCAACGGTTCGCATCCACGCTTCAAGACACCGATAAGGTCCCGCTGCTCGTGTCCATCGACATAGGGATAAACGAATCCAATATCTACGCCGACTACATAGTCCCCGACGTCACCTATGCCGAAGGGCACTACGGATGGCTCTCCCCCCATGCCCCTGCCATGCGGTTCACGGCCCTCAGAACGCCGTGCACCGCTCCTCTGGTCAGCGCCACCAGTGACGGCAGGCCCATCTGCCTGGAGACCTTTCTCATCGACCTTGCGAAGGAGCTGGAACTGCCCGGATTCGGGCGGCAGGCCATCCCGGCCAAGGAGGGCGCGGCGGATCTGGAGAGGGCGGAGGACTTCTATCTCCGGGGCTTCGCCAATATCGCCGTGAACGGGGATGTCGAGGCGGATGACGGGGCAGCGGCGTTCGTCGAGAAGAACTATCCTGCCGCAGGATTCAAGGAGATACTGCCCGGCAGGCTGTGGAAGAGGGTCTGCACCCTATTGGCCAGGGGCGGGCTCTTCGTCCCCAGGGAGAAACTGTTCAAAGGCGACGCCTTCATCTCCAAGGTGAAGAGATTCACCCTCTTCAACGAGGAGCTCGCTTCCACGGTCTGTTCCATAACCGGCCGGAGGTTCAGCGGAGTGCCCCACTATGCCCCGCCACTGGAAGGAGACGGAGAATATCCGCTGATCCTGGTGAGCCACAAGACCGCCCTGCACACCCAGTCCAGGACGGTATGGCATCCTGTGGCAATGGCACTCCACCCGGAAAACCATGTGGTGATGAATCCAGAAGACGCCAGGAGGTTCCACCTCGAAGATGGCGCACAGGTAAAGGTCTCTTCCGCCTCCAATCCCCGCGGGGTGCAGGGCGTCCTGAGGATCAGCGAAGGGATAAGGCCGGGCGTGGTGGCCATATCCATATCCTATGGCCACACCCAGTTGGGGGCCGGTTCCCTCCGAGTATCCCAGGCACGCCGGGTCTTTCTCGGAGGGGAGGCGATTACAGAAGGAGATGTCGTGTCTCCAGATCCGTTCCTCGGAGGGGGGATGAATCCAAACCTGCTTGGCGACCTGGATCCCAGATTCGGCAAGACCCCGTTGGTGGATCTCACCGCCGGAATACCAGACTTCAGCAGCACCAGAGTGAGGGTGGAGAAGGTCCGGAGTTGATTTTTCCAGGCCAGCCTTTAGGATAGAGAAAGGCTGGGCCGGAGGCCCTGCAATTCGGCGGGAGGGGACGTTGCACATGGACAGGACGGGATTCACCCTCCTGGAGCTGATAATCATCATAGTGATCCTGGGCATCGTGAGCGTCGCGGTCACCTCCAAGTTCCACGACATCTCAGGAGAGGCCGCCAGGGCCACGGCCGATGGTGTCTTCTCGGCTGCCCAGATGGCCGCCAGCCGGAACTTTGCCAGGAATCTCATGGGTTCTGGCAGCTACAACATCACCTCGTGCACTACGCTCCTGCAGGCCATAAAGGACCTCTCCCACGAATCCCCGGACCAGAACGGATGGAGCTGCTCCGGAGCCAAGGAGCTCTCCAAAACCATCAAGTCCACCAAGTACGCCATCAGGATAACCAGCGACGAAAACAGCACATCGAAGGCGGGGCTCTGCTGCACCTGGACATCACAGGCCTGCCCGCCGTGCCCGTGATCCCTGCGCCATGAACATAAACAGCTTCTTCTCTCTCTCCGACGACCCCTTCCGCCTCACCCCTGACGAGGGATTCTTCTTTCCAACCAGGGGCCATGTGGCTGTCAAGGACGTGGTCCAGCACACCATAGAGATGGGCGAGGGCATCGTCGTGGTCCTTGGAGAGCCGGGCACTGGCAAGACCCTTCTCTTGAGGATGCTGCTTAGGGAGCTTCCAGGCAGGGAGACCGTGCTGGTGGTGACCCCCAGCGTATCGCCGGAGGATCTGCTTCGCATAGTAATACACGATCTCACCGGAGAGGAGGCGTCCGGCGCCAACAAGGCCCAGCTCCTGCAGGAGCTCTTCTCGCATCTGGAGGGCCTTGCCGCCCAGGGGAAAGGGCTCCTGATCGCCATCGACGAGGCCCAGCACACCCCGCCTGAGACCCTGGAACAGCTCCGGCTTGTCACAAACTTTGAGACCGCCAGGCGCAAGATAGTGCAACTGCTCCTCGTGGGCCAGCCTGAGCTCAGCGAGATCTTGAAGGCCCCTCTTCTCCGGCCATTCGCACAGCGGATCTCGGTGGTGGAGCATCTGACCCCATTGGCCAGGAGCGAAGTGGAGGAGTATGTCCGCTTCCGCCTCAACCGGGCCGGAGGAGGCACGGTCTCTTTCGACCGCAAGGCCATCGACGCCCTCTTCGAGGCCAGCGGCGGCATACCCAGGATGATAAACAAGATCGCGGCCAGGGCCATGTTTCTTGCCTATGCGAACAAGACCAGGAAGATCGGGCGGGAGCTGGTGCACGACGCATTGGCCACCATGGATCTCGATCCCAGGGGCTCCACTTCGCGGAAACCGGGGGCCACGGGCAAGAGATGGGCATGGGCCGGGCTGGCGGCGGCTGCCGGGACCGCGGCATTCTTCTGGGTTGCACTCCAAGGGGGGTGGCATCTGCCGCTGAATCCTAAGCATGGAAGCGGAGAGACCGCTGTAGCAGAGGCCGACCAGACCCCTTCCCCTCCTCATGCCGCGAGTGAAAAGGACATTCCCCTTGAAAAGCGGGCCAAAGTGGCTAACTTCACCTCGACACCTCCTCCCGCGACCGGAAGGAAGGTGGTGGTGACCTCTAACCTGGCCCATGTGCGCCGGGGACCAGGTCTCGAATATCCCCACGTCTGCTATGTTAGGCGTGGGGACGAGGTCTCCGTGCTGGACAGGAGGGAAGATTGGCTGCTGGTAAACCACAGGGTGGACGATCTTGCCTACTGCAAGGGCTGGATATCCGCATCGGTGATAAGGGAGGAGAGAGGTGATGGCAACACCAATCCTGAGTGAAAAGCGCTGGCGGGCCACTATCGTACTGGCCTGCGCCGGCCTCCTCCTCACCGCGGCCCAGGCGGCGGTAATATGGCTAAAAGGTGAACCGGCCTGTATCAATACCGGCTGCCGGATCGTGGAGGAGGCGGTCACCCTCTCCCCCTTGTACTTCAACCTCGCTGGCCTCCTCTTCTTCGCCGCAGTGCTGGTGACCGCCGTCGGCGGTCCGGCCGATACAGCCAAAGGCTGGTTTCTCCGCGTCTTACTGACCTCTGCCTTCGCTGTAGAGGGGGTATTGGTGGGTTATCAAGCCTTTGTGCTCAACACCTTCTGCTCCTACTGCCTCACCGTCTTCGCCATAATCGCACTCCTGAACGTGGTACAGGGCGCGCGCCACATCGCCGCTTCCGCAGCCTGTTTCGCCGGACCATTCATGTTTATGGCCCTGCTAACCACCGATGTAAGCAGCCGCAACGTCAACCTCGACATGGGCACCTATGCCATCAAGCGTTGCAATGAGCCGGAGAAGGAGCTCTACCTCATCTTTTCCAAGGACTGCCCCCACTGCCAGAAGGTCCTCAGGGCCTTGGAAGGGTGCACCAGGTGCCAGTTTCATTTCAACCCCGTCAAGGAGATCGACTCCCCTGTGCTTCCCGACCTCGAACCCCAGAAGGAGTACGATCCCAGGATCAACGTAGCCACCCTCAGGATCCTGGGCATCGAGGAGATCCCGGTCCTGATCGACAAGAGAGCGGAGGGCCTCTTGTTCATCAAAGGTGACACCGCCATCATCAAATATATAGAGGAGTCGTGCTTCTCCGAGGCCCCGCTCGTGCCCGTCGAGGACCTGATAGGAGGCGGGGATGAAGACGGCGTCTGCACCATAGAGGAGGAGGCGTCCTGCAGTGACGGCTCGTAGTCGAGGTCCTGTCCGGTGAAAGTGACCCGCACCATACCAGAGATAAGGTCCCTGACCTCGGAGTGGAAGAGGGAGGGAGAGAGGATCGCCCTGGTCCCAACTATGGGCTTCTTCCACGAAGGCCACTTGGCACTCATGAGAAAAGGGAGGGAACTGGCCGACAGGGTGGTGGTTAGCCTGTTCGTGAATCCTACCCAGTTTGGACCCAACGAGGATTTCGAGCAGTATCCAAGGGACTTCGAGAGAGACTTGGCCCTGGCGGAAGGGGCCGGCGTTGACGTCCTCTTCTCGCCGGAGCCCAACGAGATGTATCCGCCCGGACACTCCACCGCGGTGGAGGTGGAGGGGCTCACCAATGGGCTCTGCGGCGCATCCAGGCCGGGCCACTTCCGCGGCGTTGCAACCGTGGTGGCAAAGCTCTTCAACATCGTGGCGCCGGACATCGCCATATTCGGAGAAAAGGACTTCCAGCAACTCCAGGTCATAAGAAGGTTCACCAAGGATCTCGACTTCCCGGTGGAGATCGTGGGCCATCCAATCGTCAGGGAAGAGGACGGCCTGGCCATGAGCTCCAGGAACAGCTACCTCTCCCCTGAGGAGAGGCGTTCGGCCACCTGCCTTTTCAGGGCGCTCCAGAAGGCCAGGGATATGGCCTCGCAGGGCCCTGTCAGCGCGGCAGGGCTGAAGGAGGCCCTGGAGAAGGAGATCCTGGCCACTCCCCATACCAGGATAGACTACATCTTTGCAGGCGACCCGGAGACCCTTGAGGAGCAGGATGAGGTCGGGCGGGGCTCCCTCGTGGCGCTGGCCGTCTGGGTGGGGAAAACGCGCCTGATAGACAACGCCATATTGTAGCATTACAATGGCGCCATGCTCAGATCCATGCTCAAATCCAAGATCCACCGTGCCACCGTCACCGGCGCGGACCTCCACTACGAGGGGAGCCTGACCCTGGACAGGGGCCTCATGGCACTGGCGGACGTGCTCCCCTTCGAACAGGTGCGGGTATATAACATCTCCACTGGCCAGCGGTTCGAGACCTACGTGATCCCGGGGGAGGAGGGGTCCGGGACGGTCTGCCTCAACGGCGCCGCCGCCCGCAAGGGCAGTGTGGGAGACCTGATAATCGTAGCCACCTACGTTCTGGTAACTCCCGACGAGCTGGAGTCGGGCCGTAGCCGGATCATCCTGCTGGGCGAGGGGAACAGGGTGATGGAGACCAAGGAGGAGCGGTGGGTTCCCTGACCAGGCCGGGCTCACCACTGCCTCTCTTCGCCGTCACCCTTGGCTGCCCCAAGAACCGCGTGGACACCGAGACGGCTCTCGCATCCCTGGCCTCGGCGGTGAAGCTGGAGCTGGTAGATAGGCCGGAAGAGGCACGGCTCATCCTCATAAACACCTGCGCCTTCATAGAGGAGGCGGTCAGCGAATCCATCGACACGATACTCTCTGTCGCCCACTCCATCGAGGGCCAGGAGCGGACGCTTGCTGTGGGCGGATGCCTGGTGAACCGATACGGTGCCGCCCTGGAGAGAGAGCTCCCAGAGGTGGATATATTCCTCACCTCCGCCGAGCTCACGTCCATTGGCAGGATACTCTTCCCAGGGGCACTTAGTGGCGGCGGTCCTGCAAGGATCCTCTCCACGCCCCCCTGGACCGCCTACTTGAAGGTCTCCGAGGGGTGCTCCCACCGCTGCACCTATTGTCTCATCCCCAGACTCAGAGGCCCGAGGCAGAGCAGGCCGCTGGACGCCCTGGTCGAGGAGGCGGCAGGCCTCGAGGCCAAGGGGGTAAAGGAACTGATCCTCGTTGCCCAGGACCTGACCGATTACAGGCACGGCGGAGCAGGACTCCCCGAGCTCCTCCAGGCCCTCCTCTCATCTACCTCCATTCCCTGGATCAGGCTTCTCTATCTCAATCCGTCGAGCATAGACAGCCGTCTCGTCTCAATGGTCGCCGGAGAGGAGAGGATCTGCAGCTATTTCGACATCCCCATCCAGCACGCCAGCGCACGGGTCCTGCGGCGTATGGGACGCCTCTACGGTCCTGAGCAGGTGGACAGGATAGTGGAGGAGGTTAGGAAAAAGGTCGAAGATGCCGTCATAAGGACATCGGTGATGGTGGGGTTCCCTGGCGAGACCGAGAAGGAGTTCCGTGAACTGCTGAATGCCCTGGAGAGGTGGGAGTTCGACCACCTGGGATGCTTCGTCTACTCAGACGAAGATGAGGCGCCGTCCCATGCCCTGGATTCCAAGGTGGAACCCGAGCTGGCACGGCAGAGGATGGAAGAGGTGATGGAACTCCAGGCCGGGATCTCCAGGAGACGGAATCGGCGCTGGCTGGGCAGGAGGCTGGAGGTGCTGGTGGAAGGCCCCTCAGAGGAGACAGAGCTACTCCTGGCCGGCCGCACCAGGTTCCAGGCCCCGGAGATAGACGGCATCACCTATATCAACCGTGGGCAGTTCGAGGCCGGCGAGATCGCCGTGTTAGAGGTGGAGGAGGCCCACACCTATGACTTAGTCGCCGGCCGGCCCGGGGCATGAAGCCCTACTACTGCCTGGTGGCATCTATGGCCCTGCCCACCTCCTCGTCGCTGACGTCGTCCACTATGACTGTGTCGCCTATGGAGCGCGTCAGAACGAAGTTGATGCGGCCGGCCACGCTCTTCTTGTCGTGACGCATGGTCTCCATTATGCGCGAGGTGGAGATGTGGTGGGGTATGGCGACCGGAAGCTCCAGGGAGCGGAGAAGGCCCTTAAGCCGCTCAAGCTCTTCGTCGTTCATGAGGCCCCTCCCTACCGAGATGTGGGATACGGCCACCATACCCATTGCCACCGCCTCTCCGTGGGCCACGGAGTATTCCGACACCGCCTCTACCGCGTGGCCTATGGTGTGGCCGAAGTTGAGAATCCGCCTCAAACCGCCTTCGCGCTCGTCCTCGGCCACCACATCGGCCTTTATGGCACAGGAACGGGCCACGATGTCGGCTATAAGCTCAGGATCGAGGTTGATCACGTCCCACCACCGCTCCTCCAGGAGAGAGAAGAGCCCTGGGCTCCTTATCATTCCGTATTTCACTATTTCGGCAAGGCCGTTGCCGAGCTCGTGCCTGGGAAGGGTGACGAGGGTGGCTATGTCCGCCACCACCCTGGAGGGCTGGTAAAAGGTGCCCAGCAGGTTCTTGCCCTCTGGGAGATCCACGCCGGTCTTGCCCCCCACCGAGCTGTCCACCTGGGCGAGAAGGGTGGTGGGGACCTGGACGAAGGGTATGCCGCGCATGAACAGTGAAGACAGGAAGCCGGCCACGTCTCCAACCACACCGCCGCCCAGGGCGATCACCGCGCTCTTCCTGTCGAAACCGGAACGGACCATTCCCCTTGCCAGCTCCACCACGGTCTCCATGCTCTTGGACTGCTCTCCGGCCTGGAACACGAAGCTCTCCACCTCTATACCGGAATCGCTGAGCATCCGCTCCACGTCCTGCCCGATTAGTTCGTGTACGTTACTGTCTGTCACAAGGGCATACCGGTGGCCAAGATCCATCTCAGCAAGTTCACTGGCAAGGGTCGTCAAGAGACCCGGCCCTATCTCTATATCATAGCCACGGCTCCCCAGGGGTACCCGCACCACGTGCCACTTGTTCTCAAATTCCATCTCGTTGAACTCGAGGGCCATTCCTTCCTCCCTCACTGACTCCGCAGCGGCAACTCGCTCCTGGCCGCCCGGTGAAACACAAAAGCATGGTTGGCAAGCTCCTTCAACTCCCTCTCGAATCTGCCAGGTGGCGGCAGCTCCGGGATGTCGGGAAGCCCGCCTTCCAGGTGGTCAACGGTGGGAAACTCAAGCCTCTCCTCCAGACGCTCCGAGCCCAGGGCCAATGGGGTCATAGCTAGCGACTCCTCGGCCGCGCCCTGATCAAGGGAGCGGAGAAACCCCATGATCTCATCCAGGGAGAACTTCTCTTTGAAGAGCCGCAGCTCCTCCTTGATGACTGACAGTTCCTCCTCCACCGCGCTCCGCTTCTCCCTGTACCTGCCCACTGTGCGATAAAGCCTGCGGTACGCATCCAGCACCAGGTTCTTGAACCTACCGCTGTCGGTCCAGCCGTGGCGTTCCATGTCCTCGAGCAGTCGTATCCGTATGGTAGGAGAATTAACGACGTACTCGTCGTAGAAGGGCCTGCCGTCCCAGCCGCACCTGTTCAGAAACGAGGCGATGATATCCTCGCTCCCAAGCAGGGAGTAAATCCTCACGAGATCCTTGCCCACCGCGGAGTCGTAATATTCCCTGGCTTCACGTACCGCGCGCTCCAGCCCGGCAATGTCCTCGTAGATGGCGCTCCGCCAGCCGAAGTACTTCTCAGCTATCTCGCGCTTGACCTGGTAGGTCAATGCCTTGCCGATGTCACCGTCCACGCCGTTTCCCCTGTCTTCTACAGCCGGACCTGCGATAGCCAGACCGCTCCCCTCTCCAAACCAACCTTTGGAGATGTAAATTTTATTATACCGTACTTCCTTCCGGTTTGCTCCCTCTATCCCGTCAGCCTGTTACGAGCAAGTAATCTGTCCTCTGAATTAGCGCGTAAAGTGTCCGGTTTATCAAGGGTCGGAAGGAGGGCCTGGAATGGACCGGACGGGATTCAGAGAGGAGGTCAAGCGGATGAGGTTTGAGGAGGCGTATGGTGGATGGATTCGGAGGGAGCTGACCCAGGAGCAGGCGGCTCTTTTGCTTGGTGTGAGCGCGAGGACGTTTCGGAGGTACATCTGTTGGTATGAGGAGGAGGGATTGGAGGGTCTGTTTGACCGGCGATTGAACCGTCCGTCTCATCGGAAGGCGTCTGAGGTAGAGATCAAGCAGTTGGAGGAGTTATACCGGCGTAATTATGAAGGATTTAACGCGAGGCATTTTTATCGGAAGTATGTGACTGAGCATGGTGGGAGGAGGAGTTATACCTGGGTGAAGGACACGCTTCAGGGGAGGGGGTTGATAGTTCGCGGGAAGAGGCGTGGCAGGCATCGTAGGAGGCGTGCTCGGAGTCCGTATCCTGGGATGATGTTGTTGCAGGACGGTTCCACCCATGAGTGGGTGCCGGGGAAGAGGTAGGATCTGATAGTGACCATGGATGATGCGACCAACGAGCACTATTCGATGTTTTTTGTGGAGGAGGAGGGGACGCTCAGCAGTTTTCGTGGTGTGAGGGAAGTTATAGAGGAGAAGGGGCTTTTTTCTTCTCTGTATACCGATAGGGGGAGCCATTATTGGCACACACCTGAGGCCGGGGGCAAGGTGGACAAGAGGAATCCCACCCAGTTTGGCCGGGCCATGAGGGAGCTGTCCATAGAGATGATTCCGGCCTATTCACCAGAGGCCAAGGGACGGGTGGAGCGGGTCTTTGCGACCCACCAAGACCGGCTGGTAAAGGAGTTGGCCCTTCATGGCATCACGGATATGGAGGAGGCTAATCGGTACATACAGGAGCGGTATCTGCGAGAATATAATGCCGAGTTCACAGTAGAACCCCTGGCAGAGGGCTGGGCCTTCATCCCCTGGAGAGGTGGGAATCTGGACGATATCCTATGTGAAAAGCATGAAAGGACGGTCAATAACGACAACTGCGTCCAGTTTGAGGGCTTGACCCTTCAGATTCCCAGCAATGCCTATAGATGCCACTATGTGAAGGTCAAGGTGAAGGTCCATCGATATGCGGATGGCAGCCTGGCCGTTTTCCACGGCCCCAGGAAGCTGGCCGAATATACCCCATCCGGGGAGCTGATTCAGATCGCTCAGGCGGCGTGATGGCCCGCTCCAGGGACAGACGCACCCTTGTAAGCCCTTGGCTGAGGCGGTGAAGAAGAGCTCGCTTTTGATGGTTACACTGAAAAGATGAGACACTGTAGCCCATCACAACTATTCTCAGCATACCGCCCCAGCCAAGGATGGCCCCTCGGGCCACCCTACGGGCTTACAAGGGCGAGACAAGTGCGTCTGCCCCTTCCGCTTCGGACGTGCAGGTCACAAGCTGAGCATGTGCCTTCGGCGAGATGGTTTCCTAAAAAGATGAGAAACCATGATAGGCAAGAACAATACTTTTGCATATACAAAAATAAACATCTTAAGATGCGGACAGTTTATTTGCTAAAAAACCGGTCAAGTCTATTTGTTGACAACACCGTCAGCCAATGTCGTATTAGAGTGGTTGACTTAACGGTCCTTACAGGTTATTGCCCATCTCGGCGCCCTTCTTGGGCGCAGTACCGCAGAGGCACAAAATGGACGAAAGAACCCAGTCATTCTATCCCCTGTTCGCAGATCTCAAGGGGAAAAAGGTGGTCCTCGTAGGAGGAGGGAGGGTAGCGGCGCGCAAGGCAGAGGCATTACTGGCCGCGGGCGCAGACCTCACCGTCATAAGCCCCCAGCTCTCACCTGGCCTGGAGGAGCTGGCATCCGAGGGGAGGCTCTTGCATGTCTCCAGGGCCTACCGGCACGGAGACTTAGAAGGAGCATGGCTCGCGGTTGCCGCCACCGACGACGCCCAGGTCCAGAAAGAAGTGTACCAGGAAGCCTGCCAGCGGCGCATCTTCTGTAATGTAGTAGATCAACCTGACCTCTGCTCCTTCATCGTACCCTCTCAGGTCAGAAGGGGGGAACTCGTCATCGCCATATCTACAGGCGGCAGGAGCCCGGCACTGGCCAAGACCGTCAGGAAGGAGCTGGAGGAGCGTTATCCTCCCTACTATGCCCATTACATCGGCCTGCTGGGGAAGATGCGGGACCACCTGATGCAGAATGTATCCGATCCCGCGGCAAGGAGGGAGAAGTGCCTGGCCCTTGCCGATCCCAGGGTGCTGGAGTGGCTAAAATCGGAAAAGTGGGATAATATACGGCGCTGGATGCAGGAAATCTGTGGAGATGGCGGCCTGGAGGCCCTTCTTCCCTCCAGGCAAGATTCAGAAAAGACCCCCAAACGGGGCGGAGAACAGGGCTGATGCACAACCCCCTCTTTTTCGTTACCCTTTTCCTCTACTTTGCCGCCACTATGGGATTCATCATGCACATGGTGACGCTCAGGAAGGACGCGGAGAAGGCCGCGACCTGGGTGCTGGCAGGGGGCTTCGCGGTCCATACCCTCTCCATTGCGGTCAGGTGGTGGAATGCGGGGCATGTTCCAATGGTGGTGATGCGGGAGACGCTCTCCTTCCTCGCATGGGCCATCATCGCCGGTTTCCTGTTCCTCCAGTTCACCGCGAAGATAAAGTCCCTCGGGGCCTTTCTCACTCCGCTCGCCACTGCCATCATGGGGTGGGCCTCGTCGATGTCCGGGGAGATCCGGCCCCTGCCTCCTGCCCTCCAGAGCCTCTGGCTGCCAGTGCACGCAGCGGTATGCCTCATGGCCTACGCCATCTTTTTTCTCTCCTTCGTGCTGTCAGTGATGTACCTCATCCAGGAGCGGCAGATAAAGAAGAAGCGGCTCAGGGGCATGTTCCAGCGTTTGCCGTCCCTTGAGGGGCTGGATTTCATGGGCTACCGCTGCATAATGACCGGATTTGTCCTCCTCACAGTGGGTATATTCACCGGTTCGGTCTGGGCCGAGCAGGCGTGGGGATCGTACTGGAGCTGGGACCCCAAGGAGACCTGGTCCCTGATTACCTGGTTCCTCTACGCTGCAATACTTCACCAGCGGTTTGCGGTGGGATGGCGCGGCAGGCGGGCCGCCTACCTGACTATAGTCGCATTTTCGGCCCTGCTCTTCACTTTCCTTGGTGTGAACCTTCTCCTTCCCGGAGCCCACAGCTATGCAAAGTTCTAAGGGTAACCGCGGAAGCCGCACTGACCAGATACTCCTGATCGGCGTGAACCACAAAACTGCGCCGGTCGAGATGCGCGAAAAGCTGGCCCTGAAGGAGTGCAATCCTCCGCCCCTGGAGATCTTTCACTCCCTGCCAGGCTGCCGGGAAGTGATGTTCCTATCCACCTGCAACCGCGTGGAGGTGGTGGCTGTAGGAAACGGAGATGGCGGGGAGGTCTCGGCATCCATACTCGATGCGTGGCTACAGAAGAGCGGCCTGAACGCCGGGGCCTGCAGTCAAAACCTGTACATCCACAGGGGGGAAGAGGCGATACGACACGTCTTCCGCGTGGCAGCCAGCCTCGACTCTATGGTGGTTGGCGAGCCCCAGATCCTGGGCCAGCTCAAGGATGCCTACCGCGATGCCGTTGAGGCCAAGGCCACCGGCTCCATCCTCAACCGCCTCTTGGAAAAGGCGTTCACCATAGCGAAGCGCATCCGAACCCAGACCGCCATCGCATCCCATGCCGTCTCCATCAGCTACGCGGCCGTGGAACTGGCCAAGAAGATCTTCGGCGACCTGAGAGGCAAAAGCGTAATGCTCATCGGAGCCGGCGAGATGGCGGAGCTGGCCGCGCAGCACCTCATGACCAACGGGGTCAACAGGATCGTGGTGGCCAACCGGACCCTCTCCAGGGCCGTGGAACTGGCAAAACAGTTCAACGGCGAGGCCATCTCCCTGGAAGAGGTTGACCAGGCCCTGGAGGACATCGACATAGTCATCAGCTCCACTGGCGCCCCTGACGTTGTCATCACCAAGGAGCAGGTTAAGCGCGCTATGGGGCCCCGCTACCACAGGCTCCTCTTCTTCATAGACATCGCCGTCCCCAGGGATATCGACAAGGGCGTGGAAGAGGTGGAAAACGTCTACCTCTACGACATAGACGACCTCAAATCAGTGGTGGAGGAGAATACCGCAAAACGGGAACGCGAGGCCAGGAAGGCCGAACGTATCATCGATGAAGAGGTGATCAAGTTCCTCTCCTGGATGGAGACTCTGGACGTAGTACCGGTGATACAGGGGCTCCAGGCCAAAGGCGAAGAGATCAGGCAGAAAGAGATGGCGAGGAGCCTCAAGGCCCTGAAGGGGCTGTCGGATAAGGAGATGAAGGCCGTTGAGACCCTGACGAGATCCATAGTCCAGAAGCTCCTCCACGACCCGGTTGTGACCCTGAAGCGGGAGGGCAGCTCCAAGGACGAGGGGCGGCTCCTGCTGGACAGCGCCAAGAGGCTCTTCAAGCTGGACTGAAATCCACCAGTCGCCTATGAGGCAACTTCGCCGTCTCTGAAGAGGTGGACGTCCATCTGAGGGAAGGGTATGGAGATACCTTCCTGCTCAAACGCCTGGTACACGGCGAGAAACAGCTCGTGCATCACGAGCCCGCGGTCCGCGGGATCGCGCACCCAGCACAGCAGCTCGAAATCTATGGACGAGTCGCCGAACCGCCTGATCCTAGCCCTGGGGCCCGGATCTTTCTTCACCAGGTGATGGGCATGGGCGGTATCAACCAGCACCCTCTCCACTAACTTCAGGTCGCTGCCGTAGGCGACCCCGACCGGCAGGCGTATCCGGTACCGCGGCACCGGCGCTGTCTCGTTTATGATCTTGGTGTTGGCCATTATGGAGTTGGGAATGGTTATGAGCACGTCATCCCTGGTCTTCATCTTCGTGGACCTGATACCTATGTCCACCACCTCGCCCCTCTCGCCAGAATCCAGGATCACGTAGTCACCGGTCTTGTAGGAGCGGTCAAAAAAGATGCTGATACCGCCGAAAAAGTTGGCCAGCGTATCCTTGGCCGCGAAGCCGAGGGCGATGCCGGCGATTCCCGCGGACGCGAACAGGGGAGTCAGGTCCACCTGCCATATGGACAGGATCCACATGGCGCCCATGCAGAACAGGCCTATGTATATGAAGTTCTTGAATATGAGGAAGAGGTCCTGGCCCACCTTGCCCGATCCCTTCAGGCTCTCTATCCTGTAGGCGATCAGCTCCTTCACTGCTGCGAAAAGGGCTATCCACCAGACCACCACCATCATGCTCTTAAGCACCCTGGGCACCACCAAGTGCCACGGCTCCGGCAGGGATAGGTAGATGACGGCGTGGAGACCGCCCACGAGGCCCACGGTCCAGTAGACCGGCCGGTGCAGATAGGTGAGGAGCCGGTTGTCCAGATCGGTCTTGGTGTACGACACCAGGCGCATGAAGAGCCTGGAGAAGACGAGATCCACCACCTTGGCCGAGCAGAGATAAACCAGCAGGACCACTCCGGCCTTCAGGAGCGGGGTGGTCTTGATAAGATCTATCTTGTCGAGATAGGCCTCGTAAATGGTGAAATCCATGTTGACATCCCTTTTTCTACCCTGTATATAGCGTCTTTACGTTGCGAGGGTGGGCCGCCGCTCTCGCACGGCCTTTTTAGACTTTAATAGGGAGGCTTTGAATTGGCAAACCACAAGTCAGCACTCAAGAGGATCAGACAGAACAAGAAGCGGCGTATGCGGAACAAGTCCCGCAAGACCAGGGTGAAGACCTGCATAAAGGCGGTCCTGGCCGCGATAGAGGAGAAGTCCCCGGAGAAGGCCCTCGAGGCCCTGCGCAAGGCCCAGAAGATCATAGATCAGACTGCGGCCAAGGGGACCCTTCACAAGAGGAATGCCGCAAGGAAGATCTCGAGGCTGACAAAGAAGGTTGCCGCCCTCCAGAAGGCGGCCGGAGAATAGGGTTTACACGAGGAGTGATGGATATGAAGACGCCTCTTCCAGCCGTCAACGGGATCGAGCGGAACTGGTATGTTGTGGACGCCGAGGGGCAGGTGCTGGGACGCCTGGCCACCAAGATCGCGACCATGCTCCGCGGCAAGCACAAACCCATCTTCACCCCCCACCTCGACACCGGCGATTTCGTGGTGGTGGTGAACGCCGACAAGGTGCGCCTCACCGGCCGCAAGCTGGACCAAAAGAAATACTACCGCCACTCTGGATACATGGGCGGCCTGAAGGAGGCCACCGCCAAGGAGATGCTGGAGCGCAAGCCGGAGGAGGTCATCAGGTTGGCGGTGAAGAGGATGCTTCCCAAGAACCGTCTGGGCCGTAAGCAGCTAAAAAAGCTCAAGATATATGCCGGTCCCGACCATCCCCACACGGCCCAGCAGCCCCAACCCTTGAACTAAGAGGAGCCGAGAGATGGCAGATTCACGATACTACGCCACAGGGAAGAGGAAGACTTCGATAGCCAGGGTGTGGCTTTCACCTGGTGACGGCAAGATCACGGTGAACGGCAAGGAGGTCGAAGACTATTTCGACGTCGAGACCGCTCGCATCATCATAGAGACCCCCTTCACGGTCACCAACACCAACGGCAAGTTCGACGTGACCGCTACTGTTAAGGGCGGGGGGAAATCCGGCCAGTGCGAGGCCCTGCGGCATGGCATCGCCAAGGCCCTATGTCTCGCAGACGCGGAATACAGGTCTCCTTTGAAGAAGGCTGGACTCCTTACCAGGGATTCCAGGGTCAAGGAGAGGAAGAAGTACGGACTCGCCGGCGCCAGGAAGCGTTATCAGTACTCCAAGCGTTAAAGGCTGGGCCGACGGCCCTGAATTTAGGCTTCTACGAATGGGAAGGGCGACCTTCCCATTTTTTTCTTGCATAGGAGGAAGAGATGATAAAGGCGGCCATCGTGGGAGGTTCCGGTTACACTGGGGTGGAACTCTTGAGGATACTCCACAGGCATCCTCACGTGGAGGTGGTTTCGGTCACCTCCAGGAAGCATGCCGGGACCCCGGTGGCATCCCTGTTTCCCTCCCTCTCCTCCGTGTACACCCTGAAATTCCAGGCGCCGGACATCCCAGCGCTATCCAGGAGCTGCGACGTGGTCTTCACTGCGGTTCCGCACCAGACCGCCATGTCCATAGTCCCGGAGCTGCTCGCAGAGGGAACCAAGGTTATCGACCTCTCCGCAGACTTCCGCATAAGGGATAGGGCGGTGTACGAGGCGTGGTACGTCCCGCACACCGCTCCTGAGCTCCTGGATGAGGCCGTGTACGGTCTCACCGAAATCTACCGCGAGAAGGTAGCCGGGGCCAGGCTGGTGGCCAACCCCGGCTGCTATCCCACGAGCGCGATCCTGCCCCTCTATCCCCTTCTCAAAGAGGGGCTGGTCGCCGGCGAAGGGATAGTGGTGGACTCCAAGTCAGGAACCAGTGGCGCCGGCAGGAGCGCCTCCCTGGCAACCATCTTCTGCGAGGTAAACGAGGCGTTCAAGGCATACAAGGTGGGGGAACACAGGCATACGCCCGAGATAGAGCAGGAGTTGAGCGCGGCTGCCAACAAGGAGACAGTGATAAACTTCACCCCCCATCTCGTGCCCATGTCCAGAGGCATACTCACCACCATATACGCCCAAACCGCAGAGGGAGTGACCACCGGTGACGTCCTGACCGCGCTCGCGGATTACTATGCCGGCGCCAGGTTCGTAAGGATCAGGCCTGAGGGGGAGTTTCCCAACGTCTCACATGTTAGGGGAAGCAACTTCTGCGACATAGGGGCCAAGGTGGACCAGAGGACCGGACGTGCAATTCTGGTTTCGGCCATAGACAATCTCGTAAAGGGAGCTTCAGGGCAGGCCGTCCAGAACATGAACATCATGTTCGGCCTCGAGGAGGCGGCGGGCCTCGACGCCCTGGCCCTGTTCCCTTGATGAAGACGTGACCACTGGTCGCCGCAGGAACATAAAGCTCACCCTCCAGTACTGGGGGGAACGGTACGCCGGCTGGCAGCGTCAGAAAGACCGCCGCACCGTCCAAGGGACCATAGAAGAGGCCATAGCCACCATGACAGGAGAGGCGGTGGCACTCATAGGATCGGGCCGCACCGATGCCGGTGTACATGCGGTTGCCCAGGTGGCCAATTTCACCACCGGCTCCACCATACCGGTGGACGGCTTCCTCAGGGGACTCAACAGTCTCCTGCCAGAAGACATAGCGGTCACGGCCGCCGAAGAGGTCCCCCTCTCCTTTCACGCCAGGCGGGACGCCCTCGGCAAGATATACAGGTACAAGATCGTCGTGTCCCAGGTGCCCCTCCCTCTCCATGCCCGCGGGGCCTGGATGGTGCGCCAACCTCTGGACCTGAAGGCCATGAGAGAGGCCGCCCGCCTCGTCGAGGGCACCCATGACTTCTCGGCCTTCATGGGCAGCGGCAGCGATGTGGCGACCACGGTCCGTACGGTCACCGAGTGCCGCGTGGCCCAGCTCCAGCCCTCCCTTTGCCTCGGCGAGACCGCAGTGCTGGAGGTAAAGGTTGCCGCAAACGGGTTTCTCAGGTATATGGTCCGCAATATCGTGGGCCTCCTGGTGGAGATCGGGGAAGGAAGACGGCCTCCATCGCAGGCGGCAGAGGTCCTCGCCTCCAGGGACCGGTCCAGGGCCGGCCGAACGGCCCCGCCCCAGGGACTTTACCTCTGGAGAGTACTATATTAGCCACCAAACAGTATCAGGAGAATGGAAATGACGCCAAAGATTCCTCTCTCGCAACGGGTGAGTTCCCTGAAACCCTCTCCTACCC
>WFVQ01000062.1 GCA_015491585.1 Deltaproteobacteria bacterium | reverse complement strand
ACAGGGGAGTATGTGGGCAAGGTGGTCCAAGGAGACGGAAGGAAGGTCGTGGCCGAGACCGTGAAGCCGGTTCAAACAGGTGACAGACTCCGCGTGGTCTCGCGCCAAGGTGCCCAGTGGAAGGCGGAGTGCATAGGCGGCGGCTCTGCTGCTCGCTGCGTGGAACTGGAGCTGGAAGGTGGCGCTGGATCGGTGGTCGGATGCCAGGTGTTCCGTTTCAACAAGTCCTCATCTGGCCTGGTGGACAAGGCATGGAAGGGCAGGCGCGGCGCAAGGCCCATACCGGGTATGGGAAAGAGGGCCTCGGAGCGCGTCAGAGAGATACTCGGAGACGGGCATGGCGGCTGCGGTGGAAGTGTTGGAAGGCGGTCTGCACCGAAGCTTTTCCTGCGTGTCCGCAGCTTGGACAGGTCGGTTTTGGAGGCCGACGGTATCCTGGTAGAGCTCACAAGGGAGAATCTCAAGAGGGCCAGCAAGCTTGGCAGGGATAAGAGGAAGGTGATCTGGTTTCTCCCGCCTGTCACATGGCAAGAGAAGCTCGACGGCCTGGTCAAGGTCGTTGAGGCGGCCCTGGCAAAGGGATTCAATGCCTTTCAGGTCTCTAACGTGGGGCATCTCTCCCTCTTCGCAGAGCAGCGCCGGCCAGCAATTTATTCCTCGTACCACTTGAACTTGCTTAACTCCCAGGCGGTGAAGGCGGTGCAGGAGCTGGGCGTGAAGTGGCCCGAGATATCCCTGGAGGTGGATGGCCAGGACGTTTCCGATTTGTCGTGTTTAATGCCCAAGACCGGAATGACGGTTTACGGCTATATCCCTCTCTTTACCGCACGGGCCCTTCACAGGGCCTATTCCGGGAGCCGCGAGGTGGTGTCGCCCAAAGGTGAGAGGTTCCGTTGGGTGAGACGGGGGGATGTCGGCCACCTGCTCCATTCGTCCCCTATCTCTCTGGCCAGGAAACTCAGGAAGTTGCGTGCTGTGCCGGCATACTGGGTGGTGGATCTGCTATTCGGGGTGTCCGGGAAAAAGCGCCGCTGGAGAGCGCCCAAGACCGTGGAAGAGGCCGAGCGCCTTAGGGGGAGGAGCGGAAACCTCGGAGGGAAGCTCCGTTGATATGCTCTTTCCTCGAGGTGGCCTGGAAGAATTTGCTTGCTAAGCGTGGCGTTGGATTGTATTGAATGGGATGGACGAAACCAACTTTCTGAATCGTGGGGCTGATAATGGTTTTTGATACTCTTTTTGGTTGGCTTTCCAGCGACCTCGCCATAGACCTTGGCACGGCTAACACCCTGGTTTACGTAAAGGGAAAGGGAATCGTGCTGAGAGAGCCATCGGTGGTTGCGGTCAGGCAGGAGGCCAGGGGCAACAGGGTGTTGGCCGTTGGTACCGAGGCAAAGAACATGCTGGGCAAGACGCCCGGGAACATATTGGCGATCCGGCCCATGAAGGATGGCGTTATAGCCGACTTCGAGGTGACGGAGGCCATGCTCCGCTATTTCATCAGGAAGGTCCACAACCGTAGGACCCTGGTGCGGCCCAGGATAGTGATAAGCGTACCATCCGGGATCACGCAGGTGGAGAAGCGTGCAGTTAGGGAGTCCGCGGAATCGGCCGGTGCCCGCGAGGTCTATCTCGTGGAGGAGCCAATGGCCGCGGCCATTGGTGCAGGTCTTCCCATTACCGATCCCATAGCCAATATGGTGGTGGACATCGGAGGAGGCACCACAGAGGTCGCGGTGATCTCCCTTGCCGGGATCGTTTACAGCCGGTCTGTGAGGGTGGCGGGAGACAAGATGGATGACGCAATCCTCCAGTACATAAAGCGCCAGTACAATCTTTTGATCGGGGAGCACTCCGCAGAGACCATAAAGATGGAGCTGGCCGACCTGATGCCGGACAAGTCCGACAAGGAGAAGGAGATAAAGGGGCGTGATCTGGTCTCAGGCGTCCCCAAGACCATAAAGATCCGTTCCTCCGAGATAAGGGATGCCATTTCAGAGCAGGTGGATGCCATCATCGACGCGGTCAAGAACGCCCTGGAGCAGACTCCTCCTGAGCTGTCGGCTGATATTGTCGATAAGGGCATAGTTCTCACCGGAGGAGGTGCCCTGTTGAAGAACCTCGACAAGCTGCTCAGGAAAGAGACCGGTCTGCCCATCATAATCGCGGAGGATCCCCTTTCTTCAGTGGTGTTGGGCGCCGGGAAGGTACTGGACAACATAGATATCCTGAAACAGATCATGATAAACTGAGCCCCTGTTCCTGACGGGCGGTTTCTCGGGTATGGATCGTTCGTCTTTTTATCCGCTTTGGCCCTTCGAGAGGTAGGATACCTGTGGCCCAGAGAAACAACAAACGCTCTCTCCAGCGGCGGACCACGGTGACCCTCGTTTTGGTGCTGCTCCTGATCTTTCTGGTGGTCGGCATCAGGACCAAGGGGGGGTGGATCGTGGCCCCTGCGGTCCGGTTCATTACCGATGTCTCCGGGGCTATTGAGGAGGTCTTTGATATCCCCATTCAGGGACTGCGTCACATCTACCAGAGATACCTCCACCTCCAGGAGGTGGCTGAGGAGAACGTGCGGCTGCGGTTGGAGATCGAGAAGCTCAAGTCCGAACTCGTCCAGTACCGGGAGGCCCAAATAGAGAATATTCGTCTGAGGAAGCTGCTCAAGCTCCAGGAGCGTTGGCAGCTTCCTCCGCTGGTGGCCCACGTTGTGGGGGCTGACGTCACGCCCTGGCTGGATTCCGTAGTGATAGACGTAGGAAGCAAGGCTGGAGTGAAAGAGGGCTTCATCCTGCTCGCTGGTGCCGGAGTGGTGGGGCAGGTGGTCAAGAGCGGACTGTTCTACAGTCAGGCCATGCTGATCTCCGACCGTAACAGCGCGGTGGCCGTCATCGTCCAGAGGAGCAGGGCAAGGGGGGTGCTCAAGGGCCAGGGGCGTGGGCTCTGTCGGTTAGAATACGTGGCCGCGGGTGCAGACGTGAGACCTGGAGATGTTGTGATAACCTCGGGCCTGGACGGGATCTTTCCCAAGGGATTGCTCGTGGGCACCGTAGTGACCGTGGGCAGGGGTAACGGGGCTGGAGGCACCCTCTTCAAGGAGGTGGTCGTGAGGCCTGACGTGGATCTCTCCAAGCTGGAGGAGGTGCTGGTGACCGCACCAAAACTTCCCCGCAACGGCAAATGAGACCTTTTCTGCGCCAGATATGCCTCGGTTTCCTGCTGCTGTGCCTCAACAGCGCCATGGCGGCGTCGGTTCCCTGGCGTCTGCTGGCAGTTGACGGTATGACGCCTCTAGTGGCGTGGATGGCTACAGTCTCCATGTTGCCCGAAGGTATATTGCCCGTCATGGTCCTCGGCATGATGGCGGACGCCTTTTCTGTGGGCGTGGGAGGGGTCTATCCCTTCGCTTTCTCAATCGGCTACTTGCTCGCCAGGTATGTGCTCAACAACATGAGTTGCAGTCTATGGTGGCAGCAGTCACTTCTGGTTCTCCTGGTTGGGGGGGTGATAAAGGTTCTGCTGTTCATCTCCAGTGGCTCTCTTGAGCTCCTGGACGTGGAGGGGATGCTGGATCTTCTGCTGACCGCGGTTCTCTCCCCGCTCTGGTTCCGGGTATTTCGCTCCCTGGCCGTCCGAGAAGTAGGAGGGGAGGAAGAGGCGTGAGGCTGAAGCCGTTCGACGATCAGCAGCTCGAGGCCAACCGTTCACGCTGCCTTAAGATACTCGTGGTTCCCCTGCTCTGCTTCGCGGCCCTGGTGGCCCGTCTCTTCTATCTCCAGGTGGTCAAGGGAGATGAGTTCGTGAGGAAGGCGGAGCATAACAGGATCAGGGTTCTACGCCTGGAGCCGCCAAGGGGGAAGATTTTGGACAGAGACGGCCGGATATTGGCCGGGGTCGCGCCCAGTTTTTCCATCTCTCTCATCAGAAAGGATGTTCCCGACTTTGAGGCCTTAATACAAGAGCTGGTCAAGTTGCTGGAAGAGGACGAGTCCAAGATACGCGCCCGGCTGTACAAGGGGCGCAGCCTTCCATTGTACCGCCCGGTGGTGGTGGCCAGGGATGTGGATTGGACCACTGTGGCCAGGGTAGAGGCGAGGAGGTGGAAACTGCCTGGCATAGTGGTGGAGGTGTCGCCTAAGCGTGAGTATCCCCACGGCACGGTCGCGCCACACCTGCTTGGATATCTCGGTGAGATCAACAAGAAGGAGCTTGCGTCCGGCAGGTATCCAGGTGCGCGTCCAGGAGATCTGGTTGGTAAGTTCGGCGCAGAGAAGGAATACGGCCGGTATCTAAGGGGCAAGACCGGAAGGCGGATTCTGGAGGTGGATGCCACTGGAAGACTTGTTAGGGTGCTCAGGGAGATTCCCCCGGTCTCCGGAGACGACCTGTTCCTTACCCTGGAATTGCCGTTGCAGAAGGCGGCGGAAGAGGCGATGGAGGGAAAGGTGGGCGCGATAGTGGCCTTAGAACCCTCGACAGGCAGGGTGCTGGCCTCGGTGAGTACACCGGGATTCGACCCCGAGGCGTTCGTCAGGGGCCTCAGTACCCAGGAGTGGAAGGCGCTCAACGATCCCATCACCCATCCCATGACCAACAGGGCCATTCAAGGCCAATATCCCCCTGGTTCGGTCTTTAAAATAGTCACTGCTGCCGCTGCATTGGAGGAAGGTATAGTGACCGCCAACACCCAGTTTTACTGCAACGGCCACTTCCGTTTAGGGCGCAGCTCTTTCCGGTGCTGGGATTGGCGCGGTCACGGCTATACCAACTTGTATAAGGCATTGGTGGAATCCTGTGATGTCTATTTCTACAATGTAGGCCTAAAACTCGGGCCTGATGTCATCGCCAAATACGGATTCGGGTTCGGGCTGGGGCGTCCCACTGGGATTCCGCTATCCAACGAACAGGACGGCCTGCTTGCCACCGTGAAGTGGAAGCGCCAAGTAATGCATGATAAGTGGCATGACGGAGAGACCCTCGCCGTGGCCATAGGGCAGGGGTTCACCCTGGTGACTCCTATGCAGGCGGCTCAGCTTATAGCGTCCGTGGCCAACGGTGGCACCATTTACAGGCCCAATTACGTCGAAGAGATTATGGGGCCCGATGGCAAGGTCATCGAGGAGTGGAGAGCTGAAGCGGTGGGAAGGTTGCCGGTGTCGGAAGGACATCTTCGGATGATAAAAAAGGCGTTGGTTGGTGTGGTCGAGGACTCCAAGGGAACTGGCAAGAGAGCCAGGATCGAGGGCATGACTGTTGCGGGAAAGACGGGGACGGCCCAGGTGGTCAAACAGGAAAAAAGACGGCAGGATGAAAAGATGGCGTGGAAACATAAGGATCACGCCTGGTTCGTGGCATATGCGCCGGCCGAGGCACCTGAGATAGCCGTGGCCGTGCTGATAGAGCATGGAGGGCACGGCGGCAGCGCGGCGGCGCCGGTGGCCAGGAAGGTGCTCGAGGCGTGGAGGGAGGCCCATCTACCAAAGCCAGTTACGCCAGTGATCCATTCCGCCTTCATGATGTATGGAGGTGGGCAGCCGTGACCTGGCGTTCCCGGATGGCGGAGAATTTCGACTTTTCCTTGCTGGCGGCGGTAGCGGCGGTCATGGCGTGCGGATACATCAATTTGCGGAGCTCGAGTGCCGCCACAGGATTTCCATTCGCATGGAAACAGCTGCAGTGGTACGTGGTGGGAAGCGTGGCTATGGGGCTCTGTTTTTTGTATGACTACAGGAAGCTGGTCTCTATGGCTCTGCCCCTCTACCTCGTGACCCTTGGCCTCCTGGTGCTGGTGCTCTTCTTTGGAAAGACCGTCGGAGGCTCGCAACGGTGGCTCTCCATAGGCGTTGCAAACATCCAGCCATCGGAGTTTGCTAAGCTGGTTATGATCGTAGTGCTCTCAACCTATTTCTATAGGGACGATCTGGACTCTTACCGCCTCCGGGATCTGTTCCGCCCGTTTCTCCTGACCCTGGTGCCCGCGTTGCTGGTATATGTGCAGCCCGACCTGGGAACTTGCGTCATCATCCTCGCAATACTCGCGGCTTTGATCTATGCGGCCGGTCTCCAGTGGAAGTCCTTCCTTATACTGATAGGACTCTTTATCGCTGGCCTGCCTGTAGGATGGTCATTGCTCAAGCCCTATCAGAAGGCCAGGATACTCACTTTCTTAGATCCAGAGAGGGATCCGTACGGCGTGGGTTATCATGTGCTCCAGTCGAAGATCGCCGTGGGGTCGGGCGGTCTGTTCGGGAAGGGATACATGGCCGGATCACAGGCCCATCTCCAATTTTTGCCAGAAGTCCACACCGATTTTGCGTTTTCTATCTGGGCGGAGGAGTGGGGATTCGCCGGTGCCCTTTTTCTCGTTTTCCTCTACGGTTGGATAATCTATCGCGGTCTTCTGATAGCCTCCAGGGCCAAGGATAGGTTCGGGGCCTTCCTGGCCTTCGGGGTGATGGCACTCTTTTTCCTCCACGTGGTGATAAACATCTGTATGGTACTTGGCTTGCTTCCAGTGGTTGGGGTTCCGCTTCCCCTTTTCAGCTATGGAGGTTCTTCTGTCCTCACCACAATGATGGGACTGGGGCTGGTCTTGAACGTGGGCGCCAGGCGTTATTTCTTTACTGAAAATTGAGTTAGATTGTTTTGTTGTCAATTGGGATGTTGAGTTAAAGTTGAAGCGGTATAAGTGAGCTGGGTGGGCGGCCTGCTGTTTGGGAAGTGATATGGGCGGCGGGGTGTAATTGCCGGAAATTAAAAAAATGGAAGGGGTTCGGCTGGTGCTTGCCCTCGCGTCAGGGATTTCTTGACATATGTCAAGGTGGGGGCTAAATTCGCACCACTGTAGGGGAGCGGATAAGGGGGGCCGTGATGTCCCACCTGTTTGGGTCTGCAATCCGTTCCGTTTAATCAACAAAACGAGTGGAAAAGGATTGGGAGTTATGAAGGGTAAGTGTCAATCCGCGGGAGTTGTATGTGTGTTGGCGCTGGTGTTTCTTTTTGCATCAGTGCTTATCAGGGGTGAGGCTCAGGCATTTGAGACCAGGTATGGGAAGGTGGAGGTCCGCAGCACAACCCAGTACCGGGTTCAGTGGTCTGACGATCCCAACGAGCTGTTGGCAGATGACGACAGTGACCAAGACATCTACGAGATCATAGGTGTGGATGCGGAGCTGCCCAAGGAGGTGAAGTTTTCGTTCCTGGGCAAGTATGCCAAGGATCTCGATGGAACAGTCGAGGGGTCATTGTTCCAGGACTATTTAGACGTGAGCAGTTCTGACCGCCAGAGGTTCGACGCCTATTACGCCTACTTTGAAAAAGAGGACCTCCTCCCTGGCTACGACCTTAGGCTGGGGCGCCAGTACTCCTACGGTGCCGAGACGGTCAACTTCGACGGTGCCTGGGTGAGGGCGAAGGGTGTTTACAAGGATTGGATAGATCTTGAGGTCTTCGGCGGTGCCATAGTCCAGATGTATTCCGATCTCAATCAGGACGGTGTGGCCGGGGCCAATCTCCAGATGCATCCCACGAGAGACCTCTCTGTGTATCTGGAGAGCGTTTTTTACAAGGAGAGTAGCTATGACGCCGCGGTGTATTGGCGGCCCTATGAATTCCTGAAGACCCACTCAGAGATCTCTTTCATCAACAATCACACCAGGGACTTCACCATAGATGTCAGCACAGAGTGCCCCAGGTTCGGCACCCAGGTCGAGTTCAACCTCTACCGGAGGTTCGAGATCGATAACTCCGTGCAGGACGATTTTATCTACGACTACACCTTTTCCATTGCAGAGGGCCTTAAGGAGGATATCAAGAGGTTTTATCTCGCCCAGGAGAGGGCCTACTACGAGTTTACTCTCTCGGTTTCTCAGCCCGTTCCCCATGAAGAGGGGATGACGGTGTTCGCCCGTTACACCATGCGGCAGCTTGCGCACGACTACGACGAGGACCTTTATAATACCGATTTCCAGAGGTGGACCCTCGGTCTGCGGTTGAACGAGTGGCGTTTCCTCCACAATACGGAGCTCAATGTGGGCTTCAGTAAGTGGTACGAGGACCGTGAGCGTTATTACGAGTCCGACTCCACGTCGGTCTATGCCGATATCGCTTACTTTCTCGGCGAGAAGTGGACCCTCGGCGGCGGCTTCTACTACAAGGATGAAGACGTGAACAGCATGATCGAGGGTGAGGCGTCTGCCCACTACTACGGTTCGGTCAAGTACGCCCTGGACAAGGACAAGTGGGCGGAGCTCAAGTACGAGTATGAGGACGATGACTATTACGAGGAGTTCGGTATAAGCTCCATAAATGCGCTGACCGCCACGGTGCATGTGCGCTTCTAAGGACGAGGAATATAAAGATGCACAAGGTGAGGGACAAAAAGATGGCTGCCAAGAGAATTATTCAGGCAATGGGGGTAATACTGGTTTTGTCCACCCTGGTGTTCTTCGGGTGCAAGAAAGAGGAGTTCGACCTGAAGTTCAATCACCAGCTCCATGTAGTGGACAACGAGATAGCCTGTGCCGACTGCCACGGCGCTGGCGATGACGGCAAAATGACCAATCCGGACATGGACAAGTGCGGTGAGTGTCACGACATAGACGTCGACAATCCGTCCGACGACTGCCTGATGTGCCACTCTCCGAAGAGCGCCCATAACGAGTACGCCATCGAGAAGGGCGCGCCAGAGGTGCCGGCAAGTTACAAGGACCTCAAGTTTAGCCACGAGTTCCATGACGGTGTGGAGTGCACGACCTGTCATGCAGGAATGGACAAGGCCGCCGGGCTCGGCGGTATAGAGTGGCCCAAGATGACCACCTGCCAGCAGTGTCACAACGGGGACGAGGCGCCGGCTGAGTGTGAGAGCTGCCATCAGAAGTTGAGGGAGGACGTGCCTCCAGAGAGCCATCACGGCGACTGGGAGGGTAAGCACGGCCTGGAGAGCAGGTTCACTGATTCCTGTAAGTACTGTCATGGTAAGAAGCCGGATTTCTGCCAGGAGTGCCATCAGACCCATAAGCCCAAGGACCACATCTTCAACTGGAAGACCACGCAGCATGGCGTTGAGGCCACCCATGACCGCCGCCTCTGCGCCACCTGCCATACCGGCGGCTTCTGCTCCGACTGCCACCGTAGCCAGAAGCCCATATCCCACAAGCGTGGTGATTGGGTGGCCTTCAGCAGTGAGCCCGGGCATGCCGAGGAGGCTGTCAAGAACGGGAGGAGCTGTGCGGTCTGCCACTCCACTGACGAGTGTATGGAGTGCCACACCAATATCGTGCTGAGGCAGAAGTAGCGTTTCGCTGCGGCTGTTGAGAGAAATCCCGGCTGGCTCCTGAGGGGCGGCCGGGAAGATAATCGAGAGATTAAATTAACAGGAGGAGAGAGAATGTCTCGAGGAAGTTCCACCAAACTGCTGATGGTAGGGCTCTTGATGGTGGGCCTCATCATTCCGGCAGTGGCCTTCGGTCACCCGGAGGTGACGTTGCTGGATCGCAATGGCAACCCCATCAAGGACCAGCTCGACATGTCCGACACCATTACCGCAGCCAATGGGTCGGTTTATGCCAAGGGGCCTGCCTACAGCCCCAAAAAGACCTGCGGTAAGTGTCACGACTACGACGCCATTACGAGGGCCTATCACTTCAGGGAGGGTGCGGGCCCCAATGGCGAGAACCTGAGCGACCATTGGAGCGACGAGCACAACGACGGATACCTTTACAAATACCTCGCCAACGCCTACGGGCACCTGCTCAGCTCCGGGCAGTTTGGTGCCTGGTGACCCCCCTCTTACCGCCAGTTGGCGGCTAAGAGGGAGCGCGGAACCCTGGACAATCCCTTTTCCACCGAGGGCAAACCCTACTTCTTCGATCAGGGCGTGGCGGACCAGCTCGGCGTCTGCTACTCCTGCCATCCAGGCGGCGGCCCTGCCGAGGGTATAGTCAAGAGCGACGGAACGGTTGCGCCTTACGACACCGCCGAAGCCGAGGCCACCCTCAGCCACAGCTACGACAGGGACTTCTACAAGTACAGCCCCAATGCCACGACTATGGCGCTTAACAGCGGCAAGTCCATTGCCGAGACCGTGGCAGAGCTTGGTGAGCCTGTCCGCCATGACTGGAATAAGTCTGGTGTGATGGAGGCAGATTGTCTTCTCTGCCACATCGATCCCGACTTGGAGAGCAATCCCTACGTCTATACCGCCGAGGACGGCTTCAAGGTCCAGCCGTTCAGGCCGCGGCTCATGATCTTTGCGGAGAGGCAGAACGGTCAGGTGGTCAAGATCTCCCTGGGTATGCCCACAAAGGAGGGGCTGCTCAACGAGACCGCACTGACTTACACCAACGATATCCTCAGGATGACCAGGCCTGCCGCCAAGAACCTGCTGTCCCAGCTTCCCGCGGATATCGTAGGTGAGATGATGGATATGTGGACGAGCGGCCTGAAGCAGATAGAGGAGGGCGGTGTCACTCTGCCCTATGCACTTTACGGTTCCAATGTCCAGAAGATATGGGATGCCTCAGGAAGCATAAAGGCGGCTTATACTCCCAATCCCGCCGGTCCGGCCGACGAGATGGCCAAGCTCGGAGGGGCAAGCGACGCCATAAACAACCTGTTTGCCGGTTTCCTCGATTACATGAAGTCCAAGGGGTTGTTGCCCCCGGATGCCACTATGGATGATCTCATGAACATGTTCTTCAACGACTTCATCTATGGTTACATGATCAAGGATCCCGGGACAGGCGGCCTGCTTCCGATTCCAGTGCCTCTGCGGGCATATGAGCCAGGCAAGTTTTACAGCGACTGGGATAACCCGGATGCCTCTGTCCGTGATTATATTCGTGCTCCTTTGATAGAGGGCGAAGGTATTCCCTACAGCGGCATGGTAGGTCTGCCCTGGGGGCTGTTCATGTACGCCTACGGCAAGGTGATGCAGGGCGACATGACCTACTACAACCCCAATTCCTTCTTCAATATCGACCTGACCAAGGTGCTGGCGGACTTCGAGGCGGGCAAGATCAATCCGTCCGATGTGACCCCGGCGCTGCACAACTATCTCGATTCGTTCTTCAATATGATGCCTACGGCCCAGCTCATGGGACTGGACATCAACCATGACAACACCCCTCTCACCTACGTTCAGATCGTAAAGAACGGGAGCGAGTGGGAGGCCAAGGCATACTACAATCTTTCCGACCTCGGGGATGGATCCCTCCATCTCGAGATGTTCGGTGGGCCTGAGGACGTCAACTCGTGGAAGTGGGTCAAGGTGTGTGGCCAGTGCCATGTCATGACCAAGGACCACGGCAACTCCGAGTGGACCAGGGCGAGGCTCTACAACCTCGGTATGCCTGCGGACTGGGTCAAGAATGGTCACTACGTCAACTTCACCGACGACGAGGAGGCCAGCGGTTTTGATGTCCACATGTCCAGCAAGAAGATGGGCTGTGGTTCCTGCCACCTGAGGTATGCAGGTTCTGTCGAGGATAAGCACAACTTCCTGAAGGGTACTGACACCGCCCACATGGTGCGTAACGACCTCGACAACAACCCCAAGCCCAGGACCTGCGAGTCCTGCCATCTGGCTGGCGACGATCCCGAGGCGCCCAATCCGTCCATGGAGCACGAGGAGAAGTTCGGCACCCATGCCGGACAGCACATTGCAGAGATCGCGTGTGAGACCTGCCACGTGCCATACAGGCGCACCTGGAGGTTCCGTGCCTTCGATGACACATTGGGCTATTATAGTAACTTCGACAACCGCTTTGGTTACTACATACTGGGCGGCGGAATGGGACCGTTCCCTGCCATGGCGTTTCCGCCATACTATGCGCTCTCGCCGGTGTATGGCACCTCGCCGGGCTACGGTATCCCGCATTTCAACATGCTCGCCCAGCATATTGATGCCGATGGCAACGGGATCGTCCCGATGGATTATCTGGCTCAGATGGTGGATTACTTCTGGATGGATTCGTCCGCCGATCCCGGCAGGCTGGTCAACGGTCTCATGACAAATCCGAAGTTCGATTTCTGGAAGGCGTTCTATCAGTTGAGCCTGGAGATGGCCAAGGCCAATGGCGTGCCCCTCAGCTACGATCCTGAGCACGACAACGAGGCCTTTCCGCCGCTCTACTGGGCCAACACCAGGAACGGCTATCCGCAGATCGTGATCGGCAACCCCATCACCATCCTCACCTGGGTAGATGCCAATCCAGAGCCGGACTATGGCATGAGCGCCCTGGCGGACAACTCTCTGGCCTACGGTGGCACCAAGGTCCTCTACTTGAGGGAGATAAATGCCGCCATAGACAAGTTCCTGCCCGCGGCCAACCTCGGCGCTGTAAGCCCGCAGGAGCTGGCCAATATTCCGGCTAATGATCCCACCTGGGCGCAGAATCCCAATGTCGGCCGTATAGTCCTCAAGGACAGCGGTTATGTGATCTTCGATCATACCGGTGACGGATTCCCCGAGCTTTGGTGGGAGGAGGACGTGCGCGCCATGCAGACCGCTCTGACAGCGGTGCTCAAGGCCGAGGGAGAGAAAGATCCTCTGCCGATGCTCTTCATGGCCGCCCACTACTTCTCTGACACCCACGGTGTTCAGCCTGCGGAGAAGGCCCTTGGCGCCAACTCCTGCTACGACTGCCACGGTGACTACACCAAGGATCCAGGTGCCCACAGGATTACCGACAGGGTCGTCGGATTCCTCCCCTGGGCTCCGCCTTGGTTCGCCGAGGAGAACAGGGCCCTCACCTTCGATCCTGAGCTCGCTCAGACCGGAGAAGGGCTGGCAGAGTACATGAGGAAGACCTCGATGGTGCCCACCCAGTACCTCATGGACTTCCTCAACGGCGAGAGCAGCAAGATGCCCTTCTACGTCGTGGACGGCGAGGTCATCTACATAGAGAAGATAGAGGCCAACAACGTCAGTTTCCTCGGAGCCAAGGAAGAGGATATCCTCGAGCACAGCAAGCACCATGCCGAGGAGCTCTTTTACATGACCACCGAAGGTACGGTGACCGGCGAGGAGATCGAGGAGATCTCCGAGAAGGAGCTCCTTACCGACGAAGAGAGGGAGACCGTATTCCTCAGGCAGGTGGTCAACGGTCCGTGGAACGACAAGCTCTACTTCTACGTGCCTGAGCACCTTAGGCCCGAGGTCACCGAGATGGGTATCGTCCAGGCCAAGGAGTACGTCTATCTCGACGAATTTGGATTTGCCGAGGCCTACGAGGTCAAGATCCTGTCTCTTATACACATCTC
>WFVQ01000061.1 GCA_015491585.1 Deltaproteobacteria bacterium | reverse complement strand
TCGTCTTCCGAGATCTCCTTCGCTTTCTTCTGCTTCTTCAACCGTTCATTGGCGTCGCGCCTAACGTTCCTGATGGCGACCTTGGCCTCTTCACCCATCTTCTTGACCAGCTTGACCAGCTCCTTCCTCCGCTCCTCGGTCAGAGGGGGGACAGAGACCCTGATCATCTTTCCGTCATTGGACGGAGTGAGGCCCAGCTCGGATGCCAGGATCGCCTTCTCAATCTCGGGCAACACATTGACGTCCCAAGGCTGGATGGTTATTGTCCTGCTTTCAGGAACCGATACAGTGGCCATCTGGTTCAAGGGCATCTCGCTGCCGTAATATGATACTTTGACGCCGTCGAGCAGCGCCGGAGTCGCCCTCCCGGTCCTCACATGGGAGAGATCCTTTTCCAGGGCCTTTATGGCCTTGCCCATCTTATCCTTCGCCTCTTTAACGACCTCGTTTGCCATGGCTAACCTCCCACGAGAGTTCCCACGCTCTCACCCTTCAGGGCGCGCAGGATATTTCCCGGAACATGCATGTTGAACACCATAACCGGCAAGCCCTCTTCCTTGGCCAGGGCGATGGCAGCAGCATCCATCACCCGCAGCCCGCGCTCCAGGACCTCCTGGTACGATATGGACTCGAACCTGACCGCCGATGGATCCTGCCTGGGATCCTTGTCATAGACCCCGTCCACCTGTGTGGCCTTGAGGAGCACATCTGCCCCTATCTCCAGTGCTCGAAGCGCTGCGGCAGTGTCGGTGGTGAAAAAGGGATTGCCAGTTCCAGCCGCGAAAACAACCACCCTCCCTTTCTCCAGATGTTTGAGGGCCCTGGAGCGAACGAAAGGTTCCACCACCCCAGATACGGGCAGCGCGGACATGACCCTGACCGGCACTCCGGCCTTTTTGAGCGCATCCTCCAGGGCCAAGGCGTTGATGACAGTTGCCAACATGCCCATCTGATCGGCAGAGGCCCTGTCCATTCCGCTGGCAGCTCCAGCGACCCCCCTGAAGATATTGCCTGCACCGAGGACTATACCGATCTCGATTCCAGACGAGTTGGCTTCACCTAACTCAGACGCGATGTCAGAAAGGATCTCCGGGGATATGCCGTAACCCCGGTCTCCCTGGAGGGCCTCACCGCTCAACTTGAGCAATACCCGCCTGTATCTGAAGCCGTTTACCACGCCGGATCTCCCTGCATCCGCGCCCTGCGAAGCCAACTACTTGGTGGTGTACTTAGTTGTCCTCGGCACCTACCTGGAACCTGGCGAAACGGCGGATGGTGATGTTCTCCCCAAGCTTCCCGATCAAGTCGTTGAGCATGTCTTGAATGGTGACGTCGGGATCCTTAACATATGCCTGCTCCAGGAGGCAGACCTCCTTGTAGAACTTTTCCAGACGGCCCTCGACGATCTTCTCTATGATATGATCCGGCTTCCCGGACTCCTTGGCCTGGTTGGCGTAGATGGTCTTCTCCTTCTCTATGAGCTCGGCCGGCACCTCTTCCCTGGATATACACACAGGATTGGTAGCCGTCACATGTAGTGCCAGGTCACGGGCAAACTCTATGAACTGGTCGGTCTTGGCTACGAAGTCGGTCTCGCAGTTGAGCTCCACCATTGCGGCTACCTTGTTGCCAGCATGGATATAGCACTGGATCACACCCTCGGAAGTTGCCCGTCCTGCACGCTTGGCAGCCACGGCCAGCCCCTTCTGGCGCAGCCATGCAACTGCCTTCTCCATGTCGCCGTCACACTCCTGGAGTGCCTTCTTGCAGTCCATCATGCCGGCCTTGGTGCGCTCCCTGAGCTCCTTCACCATAGAAGCAGTAATCTGTCCCATCTTCTCATCCTCCGAATAGGTATTGAAAAACTGAAAAGGGAAGAGGCTGCGGCCCGCGGACCGCAGCCGTGAAAGAGAGATCCGTCACTAACCAGATTCAGGCAGCGGCCTCCTCCTGGCCGCCCTCTCCTCCGTCCTGGGCCTGGACATCCTCTGCCTGGGGCTCCTCGGCCTCGGCCGCAGCGACCTCTTCCTGGGCCTCCTCTGCCTCCTTGTCGGACTCGGCCTGCACCCGCTCCTTGTACTTCTCCAGACCCTCGAGCACTGCATCAGCGATGCGGGAAGTCAGCAGCCTGATCGCCCTGATGGCGTCGTCGTTACTTGGAATAATGTAGTCGATTCCGTCGGGATCGCAGTTTGTATCCACAAGCGCCACCACCGGAATGCCCAGCTTTCTGGCCTCCTTGACGGCGATGTCTTCCTGCTTCGCATCCACCACATAGACCACCGACGGCAGGCCGTCCATGTCCTTGATGCCTCCGAGGTTGCGCTCGAGCTTCTGGCGGAGCCGGTCCATCTTGAGGATCTCCTTCTTCTTGAACCTCTCGATGCTGCCGTCCTCGAACATTGCATCCAGTTTCTTGAGCTTGTCGATACCCTGCTTTATGGTCCGGTAGTTGGTAAGCATGCCGCCTAACCACCTGTGATTGACATAGGGCATGCCGCACCTGCTGGCCTCTTCGATTATGGATTCCTGTGCCTGCTTCTTCGTGCCGACGAAGAGCACCGTGCCGCCGTTGGCAACCGTCTCCACCACAAAGTCGTAGGCGATCTTGAAGAGTTTGACGGTCTTTTGAAGGTCGATGATGTAAATGCCGTTGCGGGCCCCGAAGATATAGGGTTTCATCTTGGGATTCCAACGGCGGGTCTGGTGCCCGAAGTGGACACCGGCTTCCAGTAGTTGCTTCATGGTTACGTAGGCCATACG
>WFVQ01000060.1 GCA_015491585.1 Deltaproteobacteria bacterium | reverse complement strand
CCTGTATTTGTTGTAGTAGGTAACGCCCAGGGCGGTCAGCCTGCCCCGCCCTTCCTATCCCGCATTTTTGACGGGCCGGGGCATAAATATAACATCAAACCCGGTGGACTCAAATGAGCTCCCTGAATACGAGATTGGATAGCAGAACTCCCTTTCTGGTCAACCGGATCCTCTCTCTGCCCACGGTCAAGAGGCCCACACGGACTAAATCCTCCAGCAATGGACCTAAAAACTTTCCTGGATCGACTCCCCATCTACGCCGGGATTCCTCCACAGAGATCCCTTCAGTGGTCCTGAGGCCAAGGATCATCCACTCCCTGAACAGCTCTTCCTCATTCAGGCGCAGTTCCGTCTCTCTGGGCAGTACGCCTGACGCCACCTCATCCATGTAAGAAGACAGATCTTCGGGATTCTTCATGCGGCACGGTGAAAGGAAGGAGGCGGCACCAGGACCTATCCCAATGTATTCTCCCTGCCTCCAGTAATGAATATTGTGCATCGACTGGTGGCCCATTAGGGCATAGTTCGAGATCTCGTATTGACGCAGTCCTGCACCCTCTAGTAGATCCATGGCCATCTCCATCATATCGGCCACCACATCTTCGTCAGGCAGAAAGAGGACGCCGGAGGCCACCATCTTCTCCAGTGGCGCCCCTTTATCAAGGCTTAGGGCATAGCAGGAGATGTGATCGACATCGAGGGCCACACCCTTTTCCAGGTCCAAGAGCCAATCATCGGCCGCCTGACCAGGCCAGCCGAAGATGAGATCGATACCCACAGACCTGATTCCCGCTTCTCTTGCTGCGGTCACGGCCTGCTCCACCTCCTCTGGCCCATGAAGGCGGCCCAGCAGTTCCAGCCCCCGAGGCTCGAAGGTCTGTACCCCGAAGGTCACCCTGTTGACACCGGCCCTTACAATCTCTCTCAGCCAACTCCTGGATGCCGACTCGGGATTGGCCTCTATGGAGACCTCTATACCCGACTGCGGAGGAAAATAGGCATTGACGCCCTCCAGCAGCCTACCCACAAGGGATGGAGCGAGGAGGCTGGGGGTGCCTCCACCGACATAGACAGAGGAGGCTCTCAAAGGTCCAAGCCGCTTGGCCCAAAGCTGCATCTCGGCCACGGCGGTCTCAACATAGCCCTCCAAGAGGCCGGAGGTGACCCCGGTCACCGAATAGAAACCGCAATACCGGCATCGCCGCTTGCAGAATGGAACATGGATATAGACCGCTATCTCACCTTTGGGCATCCATCCCATTCCAGAATGCTTCCAGCTTCTCGTACAGAATCGGGGAATCACCGATGGAGCCGTGGTCCACTCCTGGCACCATGTCCACCTCTACTCTGTCAAGGCCCTCTATAAGCGACATGGAAAAACGGTGTGGGACCACCGAATCGTGCTCGGCCAGCACCACCAGCACAGGGACGGATACGCGGGCTATCCACTGTTTTGAGTCGAACCTGTGTTTGAGCAGCAGCCTCACTGGCACGAAGGGATACTGCCATCTTGCAAGGCTCACCAGGCTATCGAAAGGGGTTACAAGTGCCAGGGCCTTGCAACAGCGCCTGCTCGCCACATATGTAGCCACCGCCGTGCCGAGGCTCCTGCCCACGAGGTAAACGCCATCGCACCCCCCAGCCCTCTCCTTGAAGGAGTCGTAAACGAAGAGAGCGTGGGAAAGTATGAGCTTTTCGGATGGCCTCCCCTGGCTGCCACCGAATCCAGGATAGTTCCAAAGGAGGAGGTTGAATCCCTTCAAGCGGCTGAGTTGAGCCACCATGCTCCCGGCCTCCAGCGCATTACCGCCGAAATAGATGAGGAGTGGCAACCGATCTCCCCGGTGCAAAAAGAAAACCTCCACATCCAGACCGTCTGGTGCCTTGAGAATAGACCTGTTACCAAGCCATCTCCACTGGCCCTCTCTCCTCTGTTCTTCCGATGAGGGTTCTGGATGGAAGATGATCTTATCCTGTGTCAGGTAGAGGTAGAGACATACAGAACCGTACAACACGGCAGCCAAAAAGAGGAACAGGACCACCCTGCCTATCATGCCCTATTGCTGACCCCAGCGGCCCTGGCCGTCTCCGTAGCGGCCCAGGGGAAGGTCGTAGTCATCGGGGAAGTGGCGGTAGAGAAAGGCCATCAAGGTCTCGCGGATCTCCACGGCCGTGCTTTCGTCCAGGAGCGATGCCACCAGTTCTATGCAGTCCTGGTGCTTTATGCTCCTTATCATCCTCTTGATCCTGGGGATGTCGATGGGATTCATGCTCAACTCGTCGAGTCCCAATCCCAGCAGGATGGGCACGTACATGGGCTCACCTGCCATCTCACCGCACATGGCCACCTCTATGCCGCTTGCATGGGCTGCCTCGACGGTCTTCTTCACCATCCTCAGCACCCCTGGATGCAGCGGCTCGTATAGATGGGCCACCGCCTCGTTGACCCTGTCTATAGCCAGGGTGTACTGGATCAGGTCGTTGGTGCCGATGCTGAAGAAGTCCACCTCTTTGGCCAGGAGGTCTGCCACCATGACAGCCGATGGAACCTCTATCATGATCCCGACCTTGATGTTTGGATCGAACTCCACACCCTCCTCCCTGAGCTCGGCCTTGGTCGTCTCTATGAACTCCTTAACCTGGAGTATCTCGAGCACGCCGGAGACCAGCGGGATGAGGACATTGACCTCGCCATAGACACTCGCCCTCAATATCGCCCGTATCTGCGTCTTGAACAGTTCTGGCTCACTTAGGCAAAGCCTCACAGCCCTAAGTCCCAGCACCGGATTGAGTTCTTCCCCCAGAGAGACCGACGACACGAACTTGTCTCCGCCTATGTCCAAGGTCCTAATGGTGACCGGATATGGAGCGAGACGCTCGGCCACCTCCTTGTAGGCCGAGAAGAGCTCCTCCTCTGAGGGAAGTTTCTTCTGCCTGAGATAGAGGAACTCGGTCCTGAGCAAACCCACTCCCTCGGCGCCATTGGCTATCACCGACGGAAGCTCCTCGATCAGCTCCATGTTGGCCTTCACCTTGACCCTGAAGCCGTCCATGGACTCAGCCGGCAGATGGCTGTTGTAGACTATGTCCAGCCGGTACTTGTGATAGTCTTCCTTCTTGGCCTGATACTGCCGTACCTGTTCGGGCGTTGGGTCGAGGATCACCAGGCCGCTGATCCCGTCCACTATAATCTTGGACGAGGAGAGGACCCTGGCGGTGATATCCTCAAGGCCCACAACGGCCGGAATGCCCAGAGAGCGTGCCAGGATGGCAGTGTGGGAAGTCCGGCTGCCCATGTCGGTAACGAAGGCGAGAATGTTCTCTTGATTAATCTGTACGGTGTCGGCAGGAGAGAGATCCCTCGCCACCAGGACCACCGGCTCGTCGAGGTTGTTGAAATTGGTGATATGGTTGCCGCTCAGAATATCGTGGATGCGCTTGACCACATACTTCACATCTTCGGCGCGTTCCCGCAGATATTGGTCCTTCACCCTGCTGAAGAGCAACTTGATCTCGTCGAGAGACCGGTTCAGGGCCCACTCGGCATTGATCCTCTCGCTCTCGATGAATCGCAAGGTCCGGTCAAAGACCATGGAATCGCGCAACATAAGGAGATGGCTCTCCAAAATTCCCGTGTGCTCGTGCAACTCCTCCGGCAGCTCGGCTATGAGCTGGCGCAGGTCCTCCTCGGCCCTGTCCACTGCCTCGCGGAAGCGTATCTTCTCGGCCTCGATCTCGTGCTCAGAGAGGTGATATTTCATCACCTTCTGCTGATTACGGTCCAGCAGGAAGGCGGGACCGATGGCGATTCCAGGCGAAGCGCCTATTCCCTTGATGACTTTGGCCTCACCCATCTCCTGGCCTTTAGTCGAATTCGCCAAATTGCTTCTCCACAAGTTCCTTCAGGGCCTCCACCGCCTCTCGTGCGTCCGGGCCCTGGGCCACCACCGTCAGAGAACTCCCCTTTGGGCAGGCCAATGTGAGAACCTCGAGAATGCTCTTGCCGTCCACCATCTCTCTACCCTTCTTGAGCCAGATGGCGCTTTCGAATGTGCTGGCGAGCTGGGCGAATTTCGTGGCCGGCCGGGCATGGAGCCCCAGCCTGTTGTTGATGACTATCTCTATTTCAAAGGTCTCCATGATCCAAAAGGATAATAACACGACCTGGACACGCCAACAATTCAAGATACAGGGAGAGCTGCTCACTCTCCTCTCATCGCGTGATATACCTCCATTGGAGTTATCCCATTACGGCCGGCTATGGCCTCCAGGGTGTCTCTTTCCCCCTCTACTTTTAGTCCCCGGCCGGAAAGCCTCTCCATGATCTCCCCACAATTCACCCTGTATTTAACACAAATCTGGGACAAGCTGAGCTTCCCAGTCCCAGGTGGAGGGAGAGGAGGCAGCCCTGCCGCCCCCTCCTTTTTAGAGGAGAGAAGGATCTCGAAGAGCCTTTGGGGAGTAGTGCGGTTCTCCAGGGCAAGACTCTTGAGGTTCTTGGAGCGCGTGACTCCCTTCACTCCGGCTTCCCTTAGCGCGCGTATGGCGTTCTCAACGGGGACGCCGGAAAATCTGGCCAATTGGCCCAGGGGAACCAATTCGGCATGGCCAAAAGGCGGTTCGCCCAGACGATCTGACTGCCAAGATTTTACGTATTTATTGAAATCCATTACCAGATTCGCCGGGAAGATGTTCACCACCGATGCAGCCGCCACGTATGCAGTGAGCACAAGGGCTGCACCCAGGGGCAGCGCACTTCCCCTACGCACCGACCTTACGGAATAATCCACGATGAAGCGCCAGTTGAGGACCGAATGCACTACGCCGCTCACTAGGAAAAGAAGGCCCACGTTGATGTGCATTGCGTCCCACTGCTGCTTGCTCAATCCCAACAGGCTCCAGTTGCTCCAGTATGCAACCCTACCATGAGGCTCGATATAGAGGACCAGACTGGTGATCAGGAGCAGGAACCCTGAGACTAAGAGACAAAGCGACGTCATTCTTCTGGACATCTCAAATCCTCCAGAAAATTTTGTACTTTACTATCAAAAAGCGTACCACGCCAGAGAGGGCGTGGAATTGCAAAAAGCCCGTCGATCCAGCTATTCACGGCACTTTTCACTCTTGGTCAACGACGAAGATGGCGCCGCCGACAATTTTGTCGAACAGCAGCGCAGGAAAATAATAAAACGAGAAGCAGAAGCCAGGAGCAATGGTCATCTCAATTTCCAATAACCGGACGGACACTCAAATACTCCCTGTGCTTACTGCTTAGTTGGTGTATTGCCCTTGGGAGAACGGCCATTGACAAAACCTGTTTTTGGGTTATTAATGTCAAGCACCTGATGCGGGGTGGAGCAGTCTGGTAGCTCGTCGGGCTCATAACCCGAAGGTCGCAGGTTCAAATCCTGCCCCCGCTACCAATGAAATCAAGGGGTTGAGTTTAGCACTCAACCCCTTTTTTGCGTCAGGGCCGATACAGGTGGGGTAACCACCATCGGCAGGATCTGGTATGCGACATGCCTTCCTGAGGCATCTGCCCAAGGCGAAGCGGCTGAGAGACCCTATGAACCCCATCACCACTTTCTACACTGGGCAATGGTATGTCCCTCTGGGCTTCATATCTTCTGGTAAGCGAAACATACTACGACACGAGATTGCCTGGCACCAACGAATCAGGTAACATCCCTTCCATGTCTGGAAACCAATGGACCAGGAAGGATTCTTGGCAGGCCGCGGCGCTCGTTCTGCTGACCATATTGTTATCCATAAGAAAGGGGCCGTTTTGGGAGGCCTTCCTGATCAGCCTGCGCCACATACTCCTCTACTATCTTTACGGGGTGGCTATGGTCTTCATATTTGTTGGGCTCACCAAAAAGACGGTAAAATACAAGCCCAACAAAGCGACCATGGTGAAATGGGCCATCGGGCTCGGGGCCTTCTTCGCTGTGAGCCAGTTCGTCCATGAAGGATTCCTAATGTTCACCGGCCAGCTGAAATAGAAAGGCCCGCCTGGAAGCGGGCCCCATCGAGCGGGCGTCCTGCCCACAGTTATTTCAGGAATCCCTGAATGATCTTGTTCACCGCCTCGTCATAGGTCATTCCCATGCTCATGAGTTTGAGCAACTGGTCGTTTGCGATCTTGCCTATGGCCGCCTCATGAGTGAGCTCTGCCTCGGGATGGAGGCTCTTGAGCGCGGGCACGGTCTCGTTGGTGCCGTTGTCCATGACGATTGCATCGCACTCCAGATGGCCGTAGCACTTGGCCCTGGCCTCCAAGGTGGCGTAGAAATTCTGCCTGGAGTTACCCTTTATCACAGACCTGGAGATGAGTTCAGCGGAGCTGTCGGTACCGTCAAGGACTATTATGTTCTTGGACTCAGCCTTCTGATCGCCGTCGGTCATCACCTTCTCGCTGATTATGAGGGAGCTGCCCGGCCCCAGCGTGGCCTCGTTGACCCTCATGGCCTGGTCAACCCCACCGAGCTGGGTGAGTTCCATCTCGGCCACGGCCCCCTCCTCCAGAAAGACCCTGGTCGTAGGGCTCAAAGTCCGCTTTCCGGTGCCTGGGCCAGTGGCGTAGTGCTTCTCCACATACCTTACCCTTGCATTCTTTCCCACGAAGAACTCGTGGACTCCGGCATGCCCTTCGGGCTTGTCTGTCCCGCAGTGAATGCCGCATCCCGCGACTATCACCACGTCCGACCCCTCGCCGATGACAAACTTGTTGTAAACCACGTCATAGAGATCGGCCTGGCTCAAAATCACCGGAATATGGACCGACTCGTTCACCGTTCCGGGCTTGATGTGTATCTCTATACCGTTGTTCTCCTCGTTGGTCACTATGTCGATGTTGGCAGTGACCTCCCTTGCGAGGAGCTTTCCGTTCTTCCTTATGTTGTAGGCCCCCTTGGGGATGGACTCCAGATCGGCAACCGCCTTGAGCAGTTCCTTGTCTATTGTATCGAGCATAGGGTGCCTCCTTCGCATATACTCTTCCAGCTGCAGAACTCGTCATCCTTCAGCAGCGGCAAAGACTCCTCGAAACCGCCGACGTGGGCTATCTTGCCCCCGCGTATCAGGATGAGCTCGTCCGCTGCCTCGAGGAACTTCTCGTTGTGGCTCACCACTATGGTGGTGGTGCCGTGCTCCTCCTGCTGCTTCTTCAGCAACTCCACCATAGGCCCGATGGTCCAGAGGTCTATGCCTGTATCTGGCTCGTCGAAGATGGCCAGCTTGGGGTTCAGGGCGATGATGGTGGCCAGCTCTATCTTCTTGATCTCTCCTCCAGAGAGCTTGGAGCCCACCTCCTTATCGAGGAACTCTATGGTGCAGATGCCCACCCGAGCCAGGATGCGGACCAAGGTCTCCTTGTCGTTAGTGCCAGCGGCGATTGCCAGCAGATCCCGGAAAGTCATACCCTTGAAACGGGCCGGGTGTTGGAATCCATATGCTATGCCCATCTTGGCCCGGTCGGTTATGGAGAGGTCGGTTATATCCTTCCCCTCGAATATTATCTTTCCGGAGGTGACCGGATTTATGCCCATTATCAGCTTGGAAAGAGTGGTCTTGCCGCCTCCATTGGGGCCGGTGATGGCATAGAACTTCCCCTTTTCGAAGGTGAAATCTATACCCTTGATGATCTCGGTAACCACCTGCTGGCCCTGCTCATCCTCTTCTTCTATGGAAAAATGGAGATCCTTCAGCTCTAACATCTCTGCCACCTGCAATTTTTATTTATGATAATCATAATCAATTTCTTATTAGAGTCAACCCCCTGTTAGCTGGCCGGGGTCTTGTCCGCCTTTGGCACAATGCGAAGGAAGCGCTCCCTTGGATTCTCCATTATCGCTTCCACCTCGGCTGCCTCGTCCTCCTGGAAGTTGCGCCTGAGCTGATCCACGTAGATGGAGAGCAGCTCCCGAACGTCCTCGACCCCCTTGTCGTCCATTGAGTGGACCATTACGTTGGCTCCTGAGGCGAGACGCCGCTCTATGGCCTTCTTGTCGAAACCGAATTCAGGATATATGGCCTGATAGACCACTCCACCGGTCATTCCAGCGCACATCCAGGGGCCGGGATCTCCGAGCACAACGGCCCTTCCGCCCGTCATGTACTCGAATGCAAATCCCTTCAGGTGTGCCCGCGTAGCTATATTGCCCCTGTGGTCCTGCACAGGCTTTGTGATCCTGGCACCGAAGATCACATCTGCCCCTGACATCCTGATGCACGCCCTTGAATCAGCATAGTTCTGAACTATCAGTGTGCCACCTATGGCCCCGTAGGCAAAGCTCTTGCCGGTGGAGCCATCTATCCTCTTGCCCACCATGTTCCTGCCCTTCAGGACGCAGACGGTGCCTCCAAAACTCCCCTTGGCAGCCCCGTCCTGGGAGCCGCCGTCAACAATGGTATCTATACCGGGAATAGTGAAGGCGCAGAGCCCATTACCGGGCACCGAGGACTCCAGCCGGACGACCGCGTGGTACTTCGATGCCTCGTCCCCGAACTCTCTAACCATCTCGCCGGCGAGATATGTGCCCACGGCGCGGTCGGTAGACCTCACACCTTCGTCGAAGAAGAAGACCTTCTGGACCCCGTTCTTGAACTGCTCCATGGTCATGGAGGAGATGAGCCTGGTAAGGTGGTTGAGCGGCCGCCTGATCCTGCGGACAGCTCCCTTCTCCGCGCCCAGACCGACAGAAGCGGGTTTGTCCAGTATGCCCTGAACGTCTATGCGGTCATTGAACCGCGTCTGCTCCAGCAGTTCGGTGTGTCCGACCACCTCCTGGAGATTCTTGATTCCCATCTCGGCCAGGATCCATTTCATCTCCTCTCCTATGGCCTTGAGCAACCTGGCCAAGTTCTCGGCCTCGATCTCCATCTGCCTCGGCGCAAACCCCTTTACACCGCGCTCCTCGGCATCCTTCTTGGTCCTCAACTGGGTTGAGATCCCTCTGGGACACCGGTCGAGATGGCAGCGGTGACAACTTATGCAGCCGACCCCCATCAGGGCCACGGTGCCCATCCCCACGCGGTTGGCGCCAAGGAGTACCATCTTTATGACGTCTGCACCGCTCCTGAGGCCTCCATCGGCCCAGATCTCCACTGCATCCCTCAAGCCAGCCTCCACCAAGGCCCTATGGGCCTCACTGACTCCCACCTCGATGGGAAGGCCCACATACTTCTTGGCGTGCTCGCGGGCGGCTCCAGTGCCTCCCTCAAAGCCACTGAGGTTCACTATGTCGGCTCCGGCCTTGGCTATGCCTACCGCGATGGTGCCAACGCCGCTGGTGACCGGGATCTTGACCGAGACCTTGGCGTTGGGATTGGCGGTCTTGAGCTCGGTAATGATCTGTGCAAGATCCTCGATGGAGTAGATGTCGTGGTGGTTGGAGGGGGATATGAGAGTGGTCCCGACTCGGCAGTGGCGGGCCTTTGCCACCATTTCCGACACCTTCTGCCCAGGAAGGTGGCCGCCCTCTCCTGGCTTGGCGCCCTGCCCTATCTTTATCTCCAGGTAGTCGCCGGAGTTGAGGTGGGCCATGTAGACGCCGAACCTGCCCGAGGCAATCTGCTGCCCCCGGTTCTTGTTGTACTTGAAGAGCATGTCAGGGATCTCTCCCCCCTCGCCATTCATACAGATGATGTTGGCCTTGGCAGCCGCCTCCGCATAGGCACGGAAGGAGTTCTCTCCCTGGGAGCCGAAGGACATTGCAGCTATGACCAGCGGCAGGTCATGACACCCTATGGAGACATCTACCTCCTTCAGGGTGAGCTTTCGGTCCTCAGGCGCCATCTTGAAGGATAGCAGGTGGCGCAGGCCTATGGGCATCTCTTCGTCGATGCCAGCTAATCCATTTGCAAGCTCCTTGAAACCTTTGTCACCCAGGGCCACGCTCCTCAAAATCTTCCCGACCTTGACGTTGCGCTTTGGATCGGACCAGATGGGCAACTCCTCCTTGGATTCCGCCCTTTCCAGCCGCTTCTTGGCCATCTCCTCCAGGGTATCGAACCCAAGGCCGGCCTTGTCCGAGGCGCAGAAGTTGGGTATCTCGAAGATCTCCTCGAACTCCTTCTTCAGGCCCACCGAGGCAAAGATCCGGCCGTAGCCGCACAGCTCGTGGATGCCCATAGTAGACATCACCTTCTCCATTCCCTTTTGGAGAACGTCCATAGTGTTGGCAAGGGCCCTCTCCGGGGGTCGCTTCTCGTCCGCGTACTCACAGGCCATCTGCCAGAGGAGATATGGATTGAGGGCATCGGCGCCCAGACCGAGGAGGAACATCACGTCGTGGAGGTTGCGTATGGCACCGGAACGCACCACTATGCTGCACCTCCTACGGAGCCTCTCCTTGACCAGGTGCCTGACCAAGTAAGCCACGGCCAGACCGGGGTCCACATAGACCTTGCCCCCGGTGAAAGAGTTGCCGTCGTCGAGGACCAGCATGACTGCACCGGCCTCTACAGCCTCCTTGGCCTCCGAGCAGATACGGTCGAGCCTCTTCCTCAGCCCCTCCTCTGGCACGAAGGTGGTGTCCAGGACCTTGACCCTGGAGGGGTCCTTTCCGCCGGAGCTGAAGAATCCCACCACATCCTCGTAGACGGCCGTTCCGCCGGACATTGCGATACTGCGTATCTCCTCGTGCGAAAGGCTTGTATCCAGGCCGAAATTGAGAAGCAACGGATTCTTCAGCTCGAGGCCGATGGGCGCTCCGCCGTCTGATCCGTCGAGTTCGGGCCTGTTGCCCAGGATACAGCGGGTAGTGAAATGCTCTGCCTCGCGCTCCCGGTCTATGGCCGGGTTGGTAACCACCGCCACGTTCTCCTTGAAGTACTCGGACACATTGGGCAGCGCCTCCGGCATCATGGCGGCCAGGGGACCCTGGTGCCCCATTGAGCCCACAATGAGCCTGCCCTCGGTGGCGACCCTCTTTCTGATGTTCAGGTCATA
>WFVQ01000059.1 GCA_015491585.1 Deltaproteobacteria bacterium | reverse complement strand
CCGGAGAGGAGGAAGGCGGAGCCGGAAGCGACGAAGAGTTCGTGGACACCAAATACGACGAGGCAGTGGAGATCATCACCCAGGGAGAGTACGCCTCCATCTCCATGCTCCAGAGAAAGATGCGCATCGGCTACAACCGTGCGGCCAGGATGATCGAGCAGATGGAAAGAGACGGAATAGTCACCCCTCCTGACCACAAGGGGAGGAGAAAGGTAGTGGTCAAGGGTTATGGCGACAGTGGGTAAATGTCACGTGCCCCGTTGCATAGCCTGCAAGGCTCTTCAGTGCTTATTCCCCTACGTTTTGGTATAGTACGTGTGCAGACGGCCCGGCACAGAGAGAGATGAGTGGGGCCGGGTTTGGAAAATGCCATATGTGAACGGTGCGAGATGTCGTCTGAACTCATCATAAACGTCACTCCCTGGGAGACCAGGGTCGCCCTGCTGGAAAACAGCACGGTGGTAGAGCTTCACGTCGAGCCCGAGGCGAAGAGGGGATATGTTGGAAACATCTACAAAGGGCGCGTTGTCCGTGTGCTTCCTGGAATGCAGGCCGCCTTCGTTGACATAGGACTGGAGAGGACGGCTTTCCTTTATGTCAACGACGTCTACGATCACCTGTCCGAATTTGAGGCCCTGCTCGGCCGCGAGGAGTGCCATGAGGAGCCGCTGGAGCGGTGCCAGTGTCACGATGATGACGACCTCCACTATCTCCAGCCGCCTTTCAGGATAGAGGACCTCCTTCACCAGGGCCAAGAGATCCTGGTCCAGGTCGGCAAGGAACCGCTTGGCACCAAGGGGGCCAGGGTCACTTCCCACGTCTCCCTTCCAGGCCGCCATCTGGTGCTCATGCCCACAATGAACCACGTAGGCATATCCCGCAGGATAGTGGACGAGACGGAACGGGCCAGGCTGAAGAAGATCCTCGAGGAGATACGCCCCAACGGGATCGGGCTCATTGCCAGGACTGCAAGCGAAGGCCTGTCCCATTCCGAGCTCCTGGCCGAATTCAATTTTCTCATGCACCTCTGGGACGACATACAGCACAAGGCCAGCACGCTTCCCATACCCAGCCTCATATACGAAGATCTGGACGTTGCGCTCCGTGCCGTGCGGGATCTATTTTCCGGCGAGGTTTCGCGCCTGGTAGTGGACGATCAGGAGGCATACCAGCGAATAGTGGACTTTCTGAAGAAATTCGCTCCCCACCTGGTCTCCAGAGTGGAGCTCTACACGGAGAGGCTGCCCATATTCGATGCGTTCGGCATCGAACACGAGATGTCCAAGGCCCTTGGCAAGAAGGTCTGGCTCAAATCAGGCGGCTACATAGTGATAGAGAGCACCGAGGCATTGACCGCCATCGACGTGAACACTGGCCGTTTCGTGGGCAAGCGTCACCTCGAGGACACCATACTCAAGACGAACCTCGAGGCAGCGAAGGAAATCGCCTACCAACTCCGCCTCCGCAACATAGGGGGCCTCATCATCATCGACTTCATAGACATGGAGAGCAAGGCCAACCGGGAGGAGGTCTTCAACACCCTGAAGGAACATGTGCGGCGCGACAAGAGCAAGGTTAACGTCCTTAAGATGTCGGAACTGGGCCTCATACAGATGACCAGGAAAAGGAATCGCGAGAGTTTGAAGCAGCTCCTGAGCGAACCCTGTTTCTATTGCGACGGCACGGGTCTGCTGAAGTCCAGGCGTTCCATATGCCACGAGATATTCAGGAAGATCAGGAGGCAGGGCGAACGGACCGAAGGACACGAGCTCCACATAGAGGTCCATCCCAAGGTGGGCGAGCTCCTTCTCAACGAGGCAGGCCACCATATTGAGCTGTTGGAAAAAGAGCTGAATGCCCAGATCACCATCATACCCAGGCCGGAATTCCACCTGGAGCAATTCCGCATAACCTCCCGCGCCCAGAGGCAGCCAGACAATATACCGGAGGTAGCAAAATGAGATTCGAGCCCAACTCCCTTCCCACGCTCATAGGGAGCCTTCCCCTGAAGAGCCATACCGAGGCTACCAAGATGGTGCTAAACTACACGCCAGAGATACCTCTTTGGGTTCAACTGCCCTCCTATCCGGAAGAGAGGCTGTTATCTCAATTTTCAGAGGGGCTGCCAGGCCTGAAGGAGGATGGGGATGCTATCTGCCTGGACACCTCAGGACCGGAATTCGAAGCCGAATTGCTGGCATTCTACGAAGATTACCTTGGAGTCACCGAGGGAGGCCAGCCTCTCTCATCGTCGCGTTTTGCCATGTCCGAATCCCGCACCAGGGGCCTGGAGACATTGATCCAGGCAGTGAAGTCCCTTGATAGCCCGCCGCTCGCAGTAAAGGGACAGATAACAGGCCCTTTCACCATGCTGACCGGGCTAAAGGATCAGGACGGCAAGGCGGTATTCTACGATCAGCAGCTCCGGGACGCGGTGGTCAAGATGGTGGCCATGAAGGCCAGGTTCCAAATAGAACGGCTCAAGGAGACCGGGACGAAGGTCCTGATCTTCCTTGACGAGCCCGCACTGTCGGGATTCGGCTCCTCGGCCATGGTGGGCATGTCCAAGGAGGAGGTCATTGCCGCCCTGGAAGAGGTGGTGAATGAGGTGGAACGGGCGGGCGGGATTCCAGGCATCCATGTCTGCGGAAATACGGACTGGGACATCGCCTTCCGCAGCGGCGTAGAGATCATCAGCTTCGACGCTTACGGCTATCTCGACCGGATGTTTCTGTTCAAGCCCCAGCTCGAGCAATTCATTAGAGATGGGGGCATAATTGCCTGGGGACTTGTTCCCACACTGGACCCGGACCGGCTGGAATCCGCCACACTAGATGAACTCCTGGAACGGTGGGAATCTATAGTCTCAGGCCTCTCACTGGAATGCCAACAGATTGCCGCCAGCTCCCTGGTGACACCGAGCTGCGGGACCGGTCTCCTGACTCCAGCCCTCTCGGAAAAGGCGCTCAGACTGACCCGAGAGCTATCCGACTCCATCAGGAGCAGAGTCTGATGAAAGAACCTGTGTTAGTCGGCGATATTGGAGGCACCAATACCCGCCTTGCCATATACTGCCAGGGAAAGCTACATCAGAAGAGGAGCTTTCCATCCCGTGACTATCCCTCATTGGAGGAAATCATCGGGTTGTACCTTGAGGAGGTCTGCACCCCGGCCCCTGGCCTGCGGCCTTGCGAGGCATCACTTGCGGCGGCAGGCCCTGTGCATGGAAGAAGAATAGCTGGCACCAATCTCCAATGGGATGTGGATGCCTCACAAATGGAGCGGACACTGGGGTTCGAGAGGGTAGTAGTGCTAAACGACTTCGCAGCTGCGGCCTGGGGCCTGTTCTCCTTAGATGAGAGAGGTTATGTCCAGATAGGAAGGGGGCGTCCCGAACATTCCGGCAATATAGCTGTACTCGGCCCCGGAACCGGTCTTGGGGAGGCGGTAATAGTTAAAGGCCAAAAGGGGGGATGGGTCATAGCCACCGAAGGTGGTCATTGTGACTTCGCCCCTACCACTCCAGTCGAGGCAGAGATATGGGCCTATCTGAGCCAACGGTACGACCATGTAAGCGTAGAACGGGTGGTCTCAGGACCTGGGCTCGTAAACCTCATCCGGTTCTTCGCCAAAGATCGGCCCATTCTGGCAGGGCTTTTGGATGCCAGAGACCCTGCGGCTGCCCTCTCCGAGAAGGCCAGAGACGGCGATGCGGACTGCCTGGAGATTATAAACACATTCTGCTCTATCCTTGGAGCCGAAGCCGGCAATCTGGCCCTGAAGTCCATGGCCACAGGAGGGGTTTTCATCGCAGGGGGAATAGCGCCCAAAATATTAAATATATTGAAAAATAGCCCTTTCAGACGCTCTTTCGAGGCCAAAGGCAGGATGAGCGGCCTGCTCTCTTCCATACCCACTTATGTTGTCACAGCAAGTGAAATAGGTCTAAGAGGTGCTGGATTCTACTGGGAACTGCTGAAAGCCGAAGGCAAGGGAGAGCACTGAATAAAAAAGGGCTCTCTGCACTCCTGTCAGATAGCGGACGAAGAGATACATACAACAGGCTTGTTGCAAAAAAGGCTTAAGGTCCACGGTTCAGCCAGAACTCACGCTTGGGCGTTCACCAACATTCCACGCACCAGATCCTTGAATGCTGCCCTTATCTTGAGGATCTCTTCGGGCGGTATCTGCTTCAGCACCTCTCCCGTCTCTTTGTCCATCACCTCTACCACCATTTCCTCGCTCTTCTTATCCACCTTGAATGCAATCTTTGTGTTCATGAAGTCCAGATTGCTCTGGATCTCCTCCACAATCGCCTCAAGTTGATCTGTTGTGAGGCGTTCTTTTGGCGAGGTTTGCACATTGACTGAGTGAGCTGCAGGTGGCGGCTGGGCATCTCCGCCCTTCAGCACGCTGCTGCTACTACGCAATTCTCCTCCCTGTCCATTCACAAACATCTCATTGATATTCTTAATCTGCATGAGCATGGCTGGCATAATCGACTCCTTCATGCATCTTGACGAAGAAAAACCGGACCTTTTCTGGCGGACGAATAGCCTTCCAGGGCCCTCTTACCTTTTTGCAACCGCGAAAGGGTATCGAGGATCTCCCCCTTGAGAAGGGCCAAGGTTTCATAAAGTTCCGCCTCCTTCTCCAGGAGCAGATGCAGCCGTTCTCTCCACATCGGGGCCATGTGAGGTTCCAGCATTCCGGTTTCAAGGCCGGAATTCAAATCATCCAGGCCCTTACGCAGATCCTCGAACGCCTGCTTACGGTGGAGGCCCCATCTCGGTAACGACTCGGCAAGTTGCCCCGGAGATTCCTTCACCTCTTCCAGCAGCCTCGCCTGTAAGACTTCGAATCTATCGAAGGCAGACGACAGACGCCTTTCAAGTGCCTCGTAATCTTCAAACATATCCATTATAGCCTCAATGACAGATGCCTGTTTCCAGCTTCACTATCCCCTGCCATAGCTCCCATCGTTTGATGGGCCACATTGTCGGGAGTTGCCTCCCCCCCCTCTCTGGGAGCGTTCATCACGTAGTTCTCCCAAATGTTCTTCAACTGGGCTATGTACTTGATACTCAGCTCGACAATCTTTTCATCATTGTTCAAATTGGCCTTGGGCAATTCGGCCAATATGGCTGCATATAGACCGCGAAGAAAATTGGCCGCCTCATTATGTTCGTCACCTTCTACGGCATTCAATAGTTCTGAAATAATGGAGATCGCCTTGCTGATGTTCTCTCCCTTAGCCACCATGTTCCTGTCACGTATGGCAGCTCTGGCAGCGAACAGGTGCTTCAGCGCGGCTTCATACAGCATGAGTATCAACTTGTACGGATCAGTAGTGAGAATGTCCGTGGATGTATATGCCTTAACGCCATAAGCTGTCATTGGACCTTCCTTCCTTGGCTATAAACTATTGTTTCTTGACAGTTAACGCATCAAACTGCTGGCTCAGATAGTCGGACATGGACTGCATCTCACTCATGAAGCTGTCCAATGCCGCAAATTGTTTCGCCAGTATATCGTATTTCTTATCAAGACGCGCCGTCGTCGCTTCTATGTTAGCATCTATACGCGATATCTTGTCTTGCGTTGAATTTATCTCCACGGTCAACAGACCGGTATTGGGACGTGTCCAGTTTCTCAACTCGTCGTTGAGTATATCGCCCAAACCGTCTGTCCCCTCTTCGGGGATCCCGACAAAGAACTTCTTGACCGAATCCAAGTCAGTCGCCAGTGCATTTGCCAAAGTATTTTCGTCTATGCTGAGCTTACCATCTCTGTCGATAGATAGACCGAGGTCATACATGGTGCTCACTGAGCCACCGACATCCACCTCGGTAGATATCAAGGACAGCAACTCGCTCTTCAAAGTCCTGGCCGTAGATGACCTGGTCAGAAGCTGGGCATTGCCATCTTCATCATATCCAGTCTGCTCGGAGAGGCTCTCAATCAGGCTGTTGAAGCCGTCAACCAACCCCTCTATCTTCTCTTGGATTGCAGAGGTATCCGTAGATACAGAAACCGAGGTGGTGCCATCTTTTAAGAGATTTAGCGTGACTCCGCTGATAACATCCGTGATCGAGCTGTTGGTTTCACGCTCATAGGTTATGCCATCCACCACGATCTCTGCGTTCAGGGAGGCACCTCCAGCCCCCTGAATCTCTGTCAAGGTATAACCCGAAAGCTGGGAATCGATGGTGATTCGATTCGATTCTCCGGTCTCATCGGCCTTTAGGACCAGTCTGTATGGATTAGTTCCTGTACCATCATTAATAACCGTAGCTGTGACGCCTGGGTTGTCGGAATCTTCGTTTATCAATGATGCCAACCCTTCAAGCGTTGTACCGTCTGGGACGGTTATAGAGATAACGGTTCCACTGCCAATGTGATATGAAAAGGTCTCATCTGAGCCAGTGCTGTTGACTACGCTAGTGCTATCCGCCAGTCCACTTCCCTGCCATGAACTGAAGGTGGCAAGCCGGTTTACCGTGACCTGATACGATGCAACAGCGGCTCCATCGCTCACATCTGCCTCGACCACATTAGTATCCGTGACAGAAACACTTCTGCCCAGATAAGTCTCTGACAGGCTTAGGTCCAGCGCAGCACTCTTCAGGCTCAAAAGAGACTGGTTGATCTCGTTAAACGCCGAGAGCTGCTCATTGAGCTGCTCTTTCTCGGATTCCAAGCGCTTGATAGGCGCCTCGTCCACCTCTCGCATCTGATCCAGGATATCCTGCAACTGAAGTCCTGAACCTAATCCTAAGGCAGAGATGGTACCCGGCATACTATTACTCCTCTTGAGAACTCATCAGCAAGTTGGGGGTGGGTCAGACCCACCCCCATATTTAGAACTGTTACTGCAGGAGCTGCAGGACGTTCTGGGATGCGGCGTTGGCCTGGGCGAGTGCAAACGTACCCGCCTGCATCAGAACCTGCATCTTGCTGAAGTTCGATGACTCCTCAGCAAAATCCACATCCCTGATCTGAGACTCCGCGGCAGTCACATTCACCTGCGTGGTAGTCAGATTCGCGATGGTGCTGGTCAACTGATTCTGGGT
>WFVQ01000058.1 GCA_015491585.1 Deltaproteobacteria bacterium | reverse complement strand
TTCCTGGCACGTCTGGAAGGAGGGTGCCAGGTGCCAATAGGTGCGCATGCCACCATCGAAGGGAGCAAGCTGAGGCTTTGTGGACTGGTGGGTGATGAGCAGGGCGAGAAGATAATCAAGCAGGAGGCGGAGGGGCCGGCAGAGGAGGCCGTATCCCTCGGCACTGGCCTGGCCGAGGCCGTGCTCGCCGCCGGCGCCAGGGAGATACTGGATGAGCTCTACAGCGAAGCAGGATAAAGATAAAAAAGGGATTGTATATCTCGTGGGCGCTGGGCCGGGTGATCCCGGCCTTTTCACCCTCAAGGGGATGGAGGTCCTGAGGCGGGCTGACGTGGTCGTATATGACCGCTTGGCAAGCCCCAGGCTCCTCTCCCAGGCCCGTTCCGATGCGGAGCTGATATATGTGGGCAAGCGTATTGGATGCCATGCCGTGCGACAGCACGAGATAAATCAGATCCTCGTGGACAAGGCCCTCGAGGGCAAGGTGGTCATAAGGCTCAAGGGAGGTGATCCCTTCATATTCGGACGCGGAGGCGAGGAGGCCCAGGTCCTGGCCGAGCACGGCATACCCTTCGAGATCGTGCCTGGTGTCACCAGCGCCATATCCGTTCCTGCCTATGCCGGCATCCCCCTTACCCACCGTTCATATACCGCATCGGTGGCCCTCATAACCGGACACCGTAAGGTGGAGGAGCACGAGGCCGACGTGGACTGGGAGGGGCTGGCCAAGGGGGTAGGAACCCTGGTCTTTCTCATGGGGATGACCAACCTTCCCAATATCACCAGGAAACTGGTGGAGTATGGCCGCAGTCCGGACACGCCGGTGGCGGTGATCCGGTGGGGAACCACCCCCATGCACCGCTCGGTCACCGGGACCCTCTCTACCATAGTTGACCGGGTCAAGGAGGCGGGCCTCAAACCCCCCGCGATAATCGTGGTCGGCGACGTGATCGCGCTGAAGCCCCAGATCGACTGGTACGAGAAGCGCCCGCTGTTGGGAAGGCGGGTTGTGGTTACCAGGACCAGGAGCCAGGCCAGTGACCTGGTGAAGCTGCTGGAGGAGCGGGGTGCCTGGTGTATAGAGTGCCCCACCATAGAGACCGTGGCCATTGCGGATCAGGGTGAGATAGATAAGGTCATGGGGCGGCTCTCCTCCTATGACTGGATCGTCTTTACCAGCGCCAACGGAGTCCGGTTCTTCATGGAGCGGCTGTTCGGTGCCGGAAAGGATCTCCGCAGCCTTGCAGGGGCCAGGATAGCAGTGGTTGGGCAGGCCACGGCCTCTGTCCTCAGGGACTATCTGTTGGAGCCGGACCTGGTGCCAGGGGACTTCAGGGCGGAAGGGCTGGTGGAGGCGTTCGGGAAGGAGGAGATGGCCGGCCGCCGTGTCCTGATCCCGAGGGCGCGCAAGGCCAGGGAGCTTCTTCCGGAGTCGCTGAGGGAGATGGGGGCCGAGGTGGAGGTGTTGCCGGTCTATGAGACCATACCCGCCGAGCTTCCGTCATATTCCAGGGATGCCCTGGAAGAGGGGCCGGTCGATGTGGTCACCTTCACCAGCTCTTCCACGGTCAAGAACTTCATGCGGCACTTCCCGGCTCAACTGCGGGACCGCATATTGGCCGAGGCAAAGGTGTGCGCCATAGGCCCGATAACCGCCGAGACCTGCCGCAAGCTGGGGCTCGATGTGGACATCATGCCTGAGGAGTCCACCATCTCAGCTATGGCGGACGCCATCGAGGCGCACTTCACCGGCTGAGGCCGCGCCTGCTTCAGCCTTCTTGCATCCGCTTCCTGCCTGCTTACCTTGAAGGGCAGGGAGCTGGGCCGCGCAGCGGTTCGGCCTTGCCTTGGCCGCAGGGCTGAGGCTATCCTGGTAGTAGGGGCCGTCGGCCCTGTCTGGGAAAGGCGGATGCGTGATTGATATGAGCATGATAGAGAAGGCCTGCCTCGTGGATCCACCTGAGCGGGCCTCTGTCCTGGCCCGAATCAGGGAGAAGAGGGATACTTACGAGCGGTACGGCTTCTCCGAGTACCAGGTGAGAACCTTGTGGGCCTTCTTTGACCTGGCCCAGGAGTTCGATACCCTGGAGAACTTCTTCAGGGTGTGTGTCTTCGTGCCCAAGGAGTTCCTGCACGTGGACTCCACCCTCTACCTCATAGACGACGACACCGGGCGGCTCTCAACCGTGTGCGACTCGCTCCAGGGGCTGAACTGCTGCGGCAAGAAGCCTCCTGCAGACATCTCCCTGGCCGATCATCCCTATGAGACCGAAGACTCATATGTGGCCCCCATCAAGGGCAACCGCCGCCTCATACCGCGGAAGCCCATCAACATGGCCGAGGATATAATAGGGCTTTTCGAGGTCTATCCCAAGACGCGCCTCAACAACAAGGACCGGCTTTTTTTCCAGAAGTATGCCAACAGGATCGGATACAACCTCCATTATAAATTGATATCCAAACAGAACGAGGAACACATCAAGTTCATAAGCACACTGGTAGCCGATATCGAGCACAACGTCGTCGTCCCCAACATGAGCTTCAAGGTCTTCTTCCGCGCCCTGGAGAAGAAGATAGGACATCTCCAGGAGATAGGCCGCTCCCTCGAGGAGCAGATCAGGAAGAAGCAGGTGGAGGAGTGCGAGGGGCTGAATGATGTCATCAGGCTCAAGGAGCAGCTCGAGGGTGTGGCGCAGGAGTTGCGCGAAGAGTATGAAAATATCTACAAACACTACGCCAATACCAGCCTCTTCCTGGAGAGCCTGTTGCGAAGGGACCATTTTGAAAAGGGGCACCTGGTGCTCAGAAAGCGGCAGTGCAACTTTCAGAAGGAGATAATCGACCCTCAACTCGAACGCTACCGGCCCAGGTTGGAGCGTGCGGGCATAGAGATAGACGATGCGTACAGCGGGGTGCCCGAGAAGGAGATACCCCTGGTCGTTGACGTTGGGCTCATATCCCAGGTCTATGCCAACCTCTTTTCCAATGCCGTCAAGTACTGCCAGGAGGTGAAGGACAGCCGGGGCCGGACCAGGAAATTCATGTCCTATGGCCGCGAGATCCTTCCAGACTACTTCGGTCCTGGCAAGGACGGGATAAAGTTCAATGTCTTCACCACCGGCCCTCCCATTCCCGAGGACGAGGTGCAGCACCTGTTCGACGAGGGGTTCCGTTGCCAGCTCAATGCCAGGCAGCCCGGCACCGGACACGGCCTCCACTTCGTAAAGAAAGTGGTCGATGTCCACGGAGGAGTGGTGGGCTACGAGCGCACCGCAATGGGAAACAACTTCTTCTTCATCCTTCCCCTGCAGAAACAGCACCCGGTTGACAAGGAAGCGTAGGGAACTTGCTTCCTGTTCCATATCAGGGCATGTCCTGGCCTGTCCAATGGGGTATAATGGCACCTCAATTCAGTAGGCAGGGCGGGAAATGCGATCCATAGACTACGAGAGTGAGTTGAACCCGGAGCAGCTCGAGGCCGTGGAGCACGAGTTGGGGCCGGCCTTGGTTATCGCCGGGGCCGGCAGCGGCAAGACGCGGATCCTGGTCTACCGCTTGGCCCGTCTCATGGAGAAGGGGATAGCGCCTGAGAACATCCTGTTGCTGACCTTCACTAGGAAGGCGGCGTCCACGATGCTGGAGCGGGCCAGGGAGCTTACCGGGCGCGACGCCGGCGGGGTCGTGGGAGGGACCTTCCACGCCTTTGCCTATTCAATGCTGAGGCGCTATGTCTCCCGCACCCCCTACCGGAATGGCATCTCGGTGATGGACCGGGCCGATACCCAGGCCCTGATCAACATGCTGCTCAAGGAGGCGTTTCCGTCCCTGCCAAAGGGGTTCCCGCGTCCTCAGGCCCTGGCGTCCCTCTTCGGTAGGGTGAAGAGCTTCGGGCAGGCGCCGGAGGAGGCGCTGAAGCGTTTCTATCCCCATCTCTCCGGTTTTCACGGAGAGATCCTTTCGCTGTTGGAGCGCTATGACAGCTACAAGGTCTCCCAGGGGCTGGCGGACTACGACGATCTCCTCGTCCATTGGCGCGACCTGCTTGCCACGGAGAAGGAGGTGGCCGAGCAGGTGGCGGACCGGTTCCAGTTCGTCATGGTGGACGAGTACCAGGACACCAATGCGGTCCAGGCCGACATGATCTCACTCATGTGTTCCCCCCACAGAAATGTGATGGCCGTAGGCGACGACGCCCAGTCCATATACTCTTTCCGTGGGGCCGACTTCAGGAACATAGTCGATTTTCCGCGCCTGTTTCCCGGCGCCAAGGTCATAACCCTGGTGCGGAACTACCGTGCCACACAGCCTATCCTGGACTGCACCAATGCCATAATAGCCTGCGCGAAGGAGAAGTTTTCCAAGGAGTTGCTGGCCCAGCGCAAGGGGGGCAGGCCACCTATAGTTTATTTCGCCAGAGACGAGGAGGACCAGGCCGGGTTCGTCACTGCCCGCATAGCCGACGCCCTTGGAGCGGGGTTCCGGCCCGAGGATATAGCGGTCCTGTTCAGGGCCAGCTTCCACTCGTTCCGCCTGGAGTCCTGCCTCCAGCGGGCGGGGATCGCCTTCGTCAAACGCGGTGGCATGCGTCTCCTTGAGGCCGCCCACGTCAAGGACCTCCTCTCGTTCCTGCGCCTCCTGGCCAATCCTTGGGACAAGCTGGGCTGGCACCGGCTGCTCACCCTGCTCGACGGCGTGGGGCCCAAGACGGCATCCAGGATAGCAGACCAGGTGTGCGCCGAGGACGATCCCCTGAGGGCCCTGGCGGAATATCCCTCCAAGGCCAGGTGGGCGGCCTCTGTCAGGGAGCTGGGTGGCGCGCTGGACAACGCGGCTGGTTCGGCCTCGCTTCCCGCCGCCTTCGATGGGGCGATGGCGTGGTACCATCCCTTTCTGGTGGACCGTTTCCCGCTGGATCATCCCCGCCGCCGCCAGGAACTGGAGCAGCTCGCCGCAATTGCCGGGCGCTACCAGGACCTGGAGACCTTTCTAACCGACATGGCGCTGGAGCCCCCGGAGAACGGGCAGGAGGAGCAGAGCGGCGCGGTTACCCTCTCCACGGTCCATTCAGCCAAGGGCCTCGAGTGGAAGATCGTCTTCATCATCTCCATGTGCGAAGGCCGTTTCCCTCCCTCGCCCCGGGGCAGGGAGGAGGCGGACATGGAGGAGGAGCGGCGCCTCTTCTACGTGGCCACTACCAGGGTCATGGATCAGCTCTTCCTGGTGGTGCCTGAGTCGGTCTCTGTGCCCGGTGGCGGCGCCATTCCCGTAAGCCCCTCCCGTTTTTTTGAGGAGATCCCGCCCCATCTGCTTACTGCATGGGCCGGTGATAATAGGTCCTTCGCCTCCGGGAAGCCGAGCCGGCGCTCCGTTCCTCCTCAGCCCGGGCAGACAGGCGGCGGGCCATCCTCCGGCCTAACGCCGGGCCAGCGGGTGCGCCATCCCATCTTCGGGCCTGGAGTGGTGGCCCAGGTCCTCTCTTCAAAGAAGGTGAAAGTGGCCTTCGACTGCGGTGGGGTCAAGACCCTCCACCTGGACTACGCCCGCCTGAGCCGTCTTTGAACAGAACGCCTCTGTCCGTCCTCATCCAGATGAAGGCAGCCACCAGGAATGGCTCGAACCGCACCAGCATGTTCTCTACGAATGCGTAAAGAAACTCCCAGAAGAAACGGACGGCGGGCGGATAGTTGAATGCCACGCCGGCCTTGGCCGCAGACCCGGTGAGGT
>WFVQ01000057.1 GCA_015491585.1 Deltaproteobacteria bacterium | reverse complement strand
GATGAAAGGCGGTTGGTTAGGGTGATTATACGCCTGCCCGCTTCGAGCCTGGCCTTCAACTCTTCGGGATCAAAAGGTTTCTTGATGAAATCATCTGCACCGGCTCTCAGGGCAGTAACAACATCGCTTTTCTCAGTCTTGGCAGTGAGTATAATTATGTATTGACGATCTGAATCTGGTTGAGATGAATTGCGTAGTTGGTGTAATATCTCCAGCCCAGTCATGCCAGGCATGATCCAGTCCAACACCGCGATCTTAGGAGCATCCTCGGATAATAGAACTTTACAGGCATCTTCTCCGTTTTCACAATAAATCGGTTCAAATCCCAAAGAGGACGCGTATTTTTGAAGCATTAGACCGGAAATCCGATCGTCATCGGCTATAAGTATTTTCATGCCCTGGAGCTTATGAACTATTGTTTTCGTTTGTATTGTGGATCTTCGGGTGAAACATGGGGGTAATGATATCAATTGTAATATTTGAATCAAGCCCGAATTCACGCCTTGCGCATTTTGAAGGGATGTCGTCTGGAGTGGCGATGGCTGCCCCTTGCGCCGCTCCATTTTTCAGCGGCAAGAATGGCTGGCGGGAAAATGGAATAACTATGTGGATATGCCGCCGCTTTTGCGGCTCAGTGTGTCTCTTTGCTCATCCAAAGAGTGTCCCTTGGGTTTTATTCCAGGGATGGTCCGAGGTCTGCGGGCTCTTCCTTGGAGGATCCCTCTGGATCGGTCTCTGTGCCGGTCTCTTCCTCTTGGGTGGAGAGACCCGCAGGGATCTGGACGTTGTCGGGCGGCAACTGGTCCTTCTCCAAGACCGTTATATTCTCTACGGCAAGCCCTATGGACTCCAGCTCGCTCTTCATCTCGCGTTCGAGTTCCTCCAGGAGTTCGTGTCCGGGTTCCTGGAGCATCTCTCCGGTATCCTCCTCCACCATTCTCAAGTATCCCTCGAGGGTGGACTTGACCTTGTTCAGGGAGTCGCGCCGTATCCTCTGGAGCTCCGCGATCCTCGCCTCGAGACGGGTTATCTCCGCCTTGGCTGAATTGATGATTTTCTGTGCCTCTATCTTGGCCTTCTCGATAACGATTTTCCTCTCGTTGAGGACTTGGTTCCGCATCTTCTCCGAGAGTTTGTGGGCCGAGAGGACCGCCTGCCTGAGTTCGCTCTCCTCCCGCTTCAGGTATTCCATTTCATTCTGGAGGCGTACTATCTCCTCCTTGAGGGTATTGTTCTCCTTGGTTATGGATGCCAGGGTCTTGGCCACGTCCTCGAGGAAGTTGTCCACTTCGTCGGTATCATACCCCCTGAAACGGATGGGAAATTCCTTGTTCAAGATGTCATTGTAGGTGATGGCCATGGGTTCACCTCCCCTCTACGCCATGCGCATGGCGAGCTGGTACAGTGTGTGCACCAAGAAGTTCCGCAGAAATTGAAGCAGGAGTATGAGGAGCAGCGGGCTGAGATCTATTCCGCCGAACTGGAGGGGGATGAACCTCCGCAGGAAGTTGAGTGCGGGCTCGGTCACCTGGTAGAGGAAGCGCACTATGGGATTGTAGGGGTCGGGATTGACCCATGAGATCAGGGCGCTGATTATCACGATCCATGTGTAAAGGGTCAATGCCACGTCTATCACGGAGGCGAGAGAGGTAAGAAAGGTGCTCAGTACGAACATCGCTCCTCCATTAACGGATCTCCACTATTAATCGGCATCTCGTGGAAGCCGGGTTAGGCCGGGATACATAATTCCCCCAAAATAGACGATGACTACCCCTTTCCAAAAGGACATACAGGATATCTGCACTGTTTGCAACCTAAGCACAGCCCGCCGTGGCCCAGGGCCGCGATCTCTCGGCGTCCGATCTCCAGGCCGTGCAGCACCCTGGGCAGCACCAGGTCGAGGACGGTGGTCTTGAAATACATGCCGCACGCCGGTATGCCCAGGACCGTGATATCCCCCATTCTGCTCACCATGAACATGGCCCCGGGTATCACCGGAGCACCGTAAACCTGGCTGCCAGCCCCCGCCTTCCGTATCGCCTTGCGGGTGACGTCGTCGGGGTCCACGGACATGCCGCCGGTGCAGAGGATGACCTGGGCCCCTTTGTCCGCTGCCTTGGTTATGTGACCGGCAATCACGGAGACGTCGTCAGGGGCGATGGCGCTGTAGATGCATTCCACTCCGTATTCGGAGAACTTCTTCTCCATAGCAGGGCCGAAGGCGTCCTTGATCCGGCCCTCGAAAACCTCTTGGCCCGTGACCACCACGGCCCCCTTGGAGACCTTTTGGGGGCACACCTCTATAAGTCCCTTTCCTGGCTCTGGTATAGAGGCCGCCTTGTCGATCACTTCCCTCGAGACCACCAATGGGATGGCCCTTCCAGCCGCCACCGTCTCGCCCCTTTCCACGAGGCTGAAGCAGTGGCGGGTGGCGAGCATCACCTCCCCCAGCATGTTGAACTCCAAGAGCCGCTCGACGTCCACGAGAAGCATCCCGTCTTCTGCGGCCTTGAAGTTTATCTTGCCCTCAGAGGGGTTGGGATCGTATTCTATGCCCTTCCCCGCCACGGCCCTGGCCATGATCCTGGCCGCATCGTTCTCATGCACGTCGTTCTCTGTTAGTTCGAGGATGTAGATCCTGTTCTTCCCCAGGCGTTTGAGATGCTCCACGTCCTCGGGCCTGATGACGTGCCCCTTCTTGAAGGCCGGCCCCTTCCTGCCGCCTGGCACGATCTCGGTGACGTCGTGGGGCAGGACCATCCCCACCGCCTCTTCTACGGGTATGGTCTTGTAGCTCATTGCACCACCTCGTAGTATCTGCCTTGGGCACAGGCCCTGCATGCCACCTTCCCATCCTTCACGACATCCCGGCGGTCCTGGACCCAGTCGCCGCAGAACTGGCACTGAACCCTCCGCATCGGCCTGCCGGGCATGTCCTCCTCTGGTATGGAGACAGTAACCTCCTGCACCGCGAACAGCTCCTGGTCATCCATAGCCTTGTACGCCTCGAGCTGCCGGCGGTATTTGTCTTCGATCTCCGGGAAATAGCGGGAAGCGAGCTCCCTGCTCTCCTCTCTGGCCACGATCCTGAACGCCTTGCCGCTCTTGAGGTTCACGAAGGTGGCGGCCATTATGCCGTAATCCACCCATCTAAGTGACCGCTTACCCAGGGAGCAGCCGGTAACCGACTGGATCGCGTCGGTGGCGCAGCGGTCTATCTCCACGAAGACCATGAAGTCCTTGCGCTGGGAGCCTTTGGGGTCGTCTATCCCGATCAGCTCCAGCCCAAGGATGGAGAGGCGCACCCCCAGCACCTGCCCGGGGCAGAGGTGGCCGTGGATCTTCACCGATTCGTCGAGCAGCTCCTCGAATCTATCCCTCATCGTCATTTTTCCCTCTCCGTCAGCCGGACGGTTTATCCGGTGATCTTATTTTTGAAGAAATTCGGCAGAGCGAAGGCCCCGCGGTGGACCGCCTCGTTGTAATACTTCAAGGAAGGCTGGATACTTCGGCACCGCTCCGAGTTGAAGTCATTTAGTGGATGAGGCCCTTTGGTGGCCAGGGCCCAGCACCACATGGCACCTGGATATGTGGGCACCACGGCCCAGTAGAATAGCGCCTCCCTGAAGCCGGCTTCGAGGAGGTTGCGCCTGATGGAGGCGACGAGTTCCTGGTGGAGGAGGGGTGATTCGCTCTGGACCACGAGGATCCCTTCGGGCCCGAGGGCCTGGTGGCATTCAGCATAGAATCCAGCTTGATATAGCGACTCCGCCGGTCCCACCGGATCGGGGGAATCCACTATCAAGACGTCGAATTCCCCTTCTTTCCCCTTGATAAAGGTCATCCCGTCTTCATACACTACGGTTACGAGCGAATGGTCCAGCCCGGACGATATGGTGGGAAAGAACCTCTTCGAGGCCTCCACCACTTCACGGTCTATCTCGCACAGCACCGCCTTCTCCACCGTGGGATACCTTAAGACCTCCCTTATGGCGCCGCCGTCGCCGCCACCGACTACAAGGATGCGGCGAGGCCGCGGATGGGTGCACATGGCGGGATGGACGATCATCTCGTGGTATATGAACTCGTCCGCCTCGGTGGTCATCACCATGCCGTCCAAGGCGAGGAGCCTGCCATATTGGAATGTCTCCACCACCGCGATTTCCTGGAAGGGAGACCTTCCCCTTAGAAGAGTCTCTTTTACCTTGAACCCTATCTCAAGTCCCGGCGTCTGGCGTTCCTTGAACCACAGCTCCATCCCTGTCTATGCCCTTTCCTGCTGATTATGGGGATGCGATAATCTTGACTTCTAACTTTTAGATTTCATATAATTTTAACATAAGGACCACACCTTTAAAATACCCCGCCGCTGCCAAGGCGGCAAGGAGATGGTTATGAATAACGTCCACCTGAGAGAGGCTGTCATCCCCGGCACCTGCCCTGTCTTGCCTTTTCACTGGACACCTGGGAATGCCTCACCTGCGTCAGCAGGCTTCGGTGCGAGGCCCTACTGTCAGATCAGCGGCTGGAGGAGATGTGCAGGGGGCTGGCGGCAATCGGAACCACGGGGGTGCTGGCAAGAGAGGACGGCCACATGATATCCAGGGGTTCCATGTTAGACGCCATACTCGAGGGGCTGGGAGATGGAGTCTTCATAATAGACCGGAACTTCCAGATCTTGGAGGCCAATAGCTATGCCCGCCAGATTCACGGCATTGAGGGCGAGGAGCTGAAGGGGTGCCACTGTTACGAGGTCAGCCACGGATTCGATGAGCCGTGCTGGATAACCGCGCCGCTGCACCACCGCTGTCCAGTGCTCGAGGCTATGGAGACCGGCTCGGTGAGCCGGGCGGTCCATATCCACAACGACGGCCACGGAGGCGTCAAATATGTGGAGCTGATCGCCTTTCCGGTGAAGTCTCCGGATGGCGAGGTGGACAAGGTGGTGGAGATCATCAGGGACATAACGGAGCAAAAGCTCATGGAGGAGCGTATAGCAAGGGTGGAACGGCTTGAGACCATCGGGACCCTTGCTGGAGGGATCGCCCACGACCTGAACAATATCCTGACCCCTATCATGGGCAATGCCGAGATGGCCATGATGGAGCTGGGGTCGTCCCATCCGGTTCGCGCAAGGCTTGAGGCTATTTTTTCTGCGGCCAGGAGGGCGGCTACATTGATTGAGCACATCCTCGCCTTCAGCGGGCGCCACCGCATAGAGACCAGGGAGGTGGCGCTGAACGAAGTGGTGGAGAACCTGATGCCCTTTCTGAAAGGGGTGCTTCCCTCCAGTGGAGCGATTGAGCTGGAGTTCAGGCCAGGCCAGGGGCTTCCCTCCATTTCCGCTGACCTTGCCCAGTTGGAGGAGGTCCTCATAAACCTGGTGGTGAATGCCAGGGATGCAATACTCCGCAAAGGGGATGGGGGCGCCATAACCATAGAGACCAGTATGGTGAGCCTGTATGACGAGAAGTGTTACACCTGTGGGTTCCAGATGAGGGGAGATCACGTCAGGATGAGCGTAACGGACGACGGCGAAGGGATGAGTGATCATGTGAAGGCGAGGATATTCGAGCCCTTCTTCACCACCAAGGAGATAGGCAAGGGGACCGGTCTGGGGCTTGCCGCAGTCACGGGCATCGTGCATCAGCACCTTGGCCACATAACCTGCGACAGCGTGCCTGGAGATGGCACCACCTTCTCCATATACTTTCCTGCCGGTTGATAGGGCCGCCCTTGTGGCGGCCTTGCCATTTAATCGGGTTTAAATATTCCAATTGACACAAAACCAACGATCAATTACTTTCGTTTGGTTCGGAAAGCACTATTCCCCTGGAAAGGAAGGACGGCAGGAGAAGTGTTCAACAACCTCAGTGACCGCCTGAACTCGGTCTTTAAGCGGCTCAAGGGCTATGGAAGGCTTTCGGAAGACAACATCCAGGAGGCCATGAGGGAGGTCCGTCTCGCGCTGCTCGAGGCCGACGTCAACTACAAGGTGGTCAAGGAGTTCATAGCCCGGGTCAAGGAGCGCGCCGTTGGACAGGAGGTGATGGAGAGCCTCACCCCTGGGCAGCAGGTGGTCAAGATCGTGCACGAGGAGCTGATTTCGCTCCTGGGCGGGGCGGCGAGCGGCCTTGATCTCGCTGGCCGCCAGCCCGCGGTGATAATGGTGGTCGGTCTTCAGGGTTCTGGAAAGACCACTACCGCGGCGAAGCTGGCAAAGTGGCTGAAGAAGAAGGGGCGCCGTCCATATCTCGTTCCCGCGGACGTATACAGGCCGGCCGCCATCGAGCAGTTGCAGACCCTGGGCAGGCAGGTTGGGGTGCCGGTCCATCCCTGTTCTGCAGGCGACGATCCTGTGGAGATCGCCAGGAAGGCGGTCGCCTCTGCCGCAGCGGACAAGCGGGATACGGTGCTCATCGACACTGCGGGCCGCCTCCACGTGGACGAGGCCCTGATGAACGAGCTGAAGGAGATGAAGGAGGCGGTCAAACCCCAGGAGATCCTGCTCGTGGCCGATGCCATGACCGGCCAGGATGCCGTGAACATCGCCAGCGCGTTCGACGGAGAGCTGTCGATAACAGGGGTGGTCCTTACCAAGGTGGAAGGCGACGCCCGCGGAGGAGCGGCGCTCTCCATAAGGCAGGTCACCGGCAAGCCCATCAAGTTCGTGGGCGTGGGGGAGAAGCTTGACGAGATAGAGGTCTTTCATCCCGACCGCATAGCCAACCGCATCCTCGGCATGGGAGACGTGTTGAGCCTCATAGAGAAGGCCCAGGACACCATCGACCGCGACAAGGCGCTGGAGCTGCAGAAGAAGCTGAAGCAGGATCAGTTTACCTTGGAGGACTTCAGGGACCAGTTGAGGCAGATAAGGAAGATGGGTAGCCTCGAGGAACTCCTCTCCATGATCCCTGGGTTCAGCAAGATGAAGCAGCTCAAAGACCTGACGCCGGACGAGAAGGAGCTGGTCCACATCGAGGCCATAATAAACTCCATGACCCCAGAGGAGCGGCGTAACTATCAGATCATAAACGCCAGCAGGCGCAAGCGAATAGCCAAGGGTAGCGGAACCACGGTCCAGGACGTGAACCGTCTGCTCAAGAACTATGCACAGATGAGCAAGATGCTGAAGAAGATGAGGAAAAAAAAGTTCAGGGGGTTGCCCCAGGGGTTGTTTCCTTTTTGATTCCAGTTTAAATAACACTTTTTATGCAAAACGGGATGGAATAGAGGCGGGGCCGTGTTCCCGCTCTCATCTGTATTGATACAGGAGGTATTCATGGCAATAAGGATCAGGCTCAGCCGTTGCGGAAGGAAGAAGAGGCCCTTCTACAGGGTGGTCGCAGCCAACTCAGAGGCGAAGAGGGATGGACGTTTTCTTGAGATTATCGGGACCTACAATCCGTTGACCGATCCTGCGGAGGTGAAGATCGACAAGGAGAAGCTGGAGAAGTGGCTTGGGTTGGGTGCCAAGCCCACCGATACCGTCAGGAGCCTCTTGAGGCGAGAGGGCCTTCTCAAGAAGAGTGCCTGATTCCAGTTGGTTGCTTCCCGCTCCCGGGCTAGATGTGTTTGGTGCCGGAAAGTGCTGTTGTGGCTAAAGAAAGGGGGGGGAGTTTCCGATACTGGAGACTGGAGGTGAAGTATGAAAGACCTAATCGAATACATCGCCAAGGCCCTCGTGGACAACCCCGACGAGGTTCAGGTCAACGAGGTGGAGGGAGAGCAGACCTCGGTGATTGAACTCAAGGTCGCCAAAGAGGATCTGGGCAAGGTCATTGGTCGTCAAGGCAGGACCGCAAGGGCCATGCGTACCATCCTCAGCGCGGCCTCCACCAAGCTGAACAAGAGGTCGGTGTTAGAGATACTGGAGTAGCCCTCCCAATAAGGCCGTTTCGAAAGAGGTCCGGCCACTCGACAGCAGGAGCTGCGGCTCCCCGCCCCACCCCTACTACGTCCGAAAAGACACTATCATGAAGAGAGAACAGATGGTCCTTCTCGCCAGGATCGCGGGGCCCCGCGGCGTCAGGGGCGAGGTGAAGATACGGCCCTATACCCACGATCCATTGGAGATGGAGTCGTATGGAAAGGTGCTGGTGGGGACAGAAGAGCAGGGCTTCTTGGATTTCACCATAGAAAAGGTCCGGCAGGTGGGGGCTGGAAGGTTTGCCCTTAAGTTCAGGGGGGTCGATGACAGGAACCAGGCGGAGCGCCTGATGGGGCTGGATATAGCCGTGCCCAGGAGCAGCCTGCCTCCTCCTCCCGAAGGCGAATACTATTGGCACGATCTCATTGGTATGACAGTGGTGACGGAGTCGGGCGTGCGTGTCGGCTCCATCAGCTCCATCATTGAGACCGGCGCCAACGACGTTTACGTGGTCAGCGGTCAAGGCAAGGAGGCGCTCATCCCTGCGGTGGAGGAGGTGGTCCTCTCCATCGACGTCGAGGCTGGAATCATGGTGATAAAGCCCCTGCCCGGGCTCCTCGAGGCCAATGAGGTTTGACGTCATCACCATATTCCCCCATTTCTTCGACTCCTTCCTTGGTGAGGGGATCGTCCGCCGGGCCAGGGAAGCGGGGATCGTAGAGGTGAATCCAGTGGATCTGCGGGCCTTTACGGAAGACCGGCACCGCACCACCGACGACCGTCCCTACGGAGGCGGCGCCGGGATGGTGATGAAGCCGGAGCCGCTCTTCAAGGCCCTGGACTCCCTTTCACGGCACGGAGGGGAGGGCCCCGTCATCATACTCTCCCCCAGGGGGCAGGTGTTCAACCAGCGTGTTGCTTCGCGGCTGGCCTCCGAGGAGAGGGTGATCCTGGTTTGCGGCAGGTATGAGGGAATCGACCAGCGCGTCTGCGACCGCGCCGACATGGAGTTGTCCATCGGCGACTATGTGCTCAGCGGCGGCGAGCCTGCGGCCATAGTGGTGATGGACGCGGTCATACGCCTCTTGCCAGGGGCGCTGGGCTGTGGTGAGTCTGCGGAGACCGAGAGTTTTTCCACCGGCCTCCTGGAGTATCCCCATTACACCAGGCCCAGGGAGTTCAGGGGGCAGGGGGTGCCCGAGGTTCTGTTGTCGGGTGATCACAAGGAGATAGAGCGGTGGAGGCGGCGGCAGTCGCTGCGGCTGACCCTGGAGCGCAGGCCCGACCTCCTGGACGACGCGGCGCTCTCCCCAGAGGACATGGCCTATTTAAAGAGTCTGGGCTACAAGGGGGGGAGATGCTCTTCGTGACCCTTCTGCACCATCCGGTCCTTAACAGCGAGGGCGAGACCATAACCTCTGCCGTGGCCAACCTCGACATACACGATATCGCCCGCACAGCCCGGACCTACGGCGTGGCCCGTTTCTTCGTCGTGACTCCGCTGGAGGACCAGAAGCGGCTTGTGTCCGATATCGTGGAGCACTGGGTTGAAGGCCCAGGCGGAAGGCGCAATCCGGCCCGCAGGGAGGCCCTCTCCCTGGTGGAGATATGTGACGACTTGGAGTCGGCCCAGGCATCTGCGCAGGGGCTTGCAGGGAGCCAGGCGCTCCTCTTCGCCACCTCGGCCAGGGACGGTGAGGGCAGGGTGGCGTGGAGCACGGTCAGGGAGCACCTGGCCGGCGGCGATCCGGTCATGCTCCTGTTTGGTACTGCCAGCGGTCTGGCTCCCGAGGTCTTCCCCATGTGTGCAGGCACACTCCCTCCCATTATGGCCCGCAGCGGCTACCGCCACCTGCCGGTGAGGAGCGCGGTGGCCGTGGCCCTGGACCGCCTTGTCGGAGACATGCCGCGGTAGCCTGGAAAAAACTCCTTGCATTTTTGGTGATTCTGTAATAGAAAAAGGTGCTTTGAATTCGACACGCGCCACAAGGAGGAACTCGCTGTGGAGGCCATACGCAGACTAAATCTGGAAGAGATGAGGATGGATCTCCCGGCCTTCAGGCCAGGAGATACCGTAAAGGTTCATGTCAGGATCAGGGAGTCCGAGGAGAAGGAGAGGATCCAGGTGTTCGAGGGCGTGGTCATCGCCCTGCGCGGCAGCGGCCTTTCAAAGACCTTCACCGTCAGGAAGGAGTCCTATGGGGTCGGTGTCGAGAGGATCTTTCCGCTCCACTCCCCCAAGATCGAGAAGATAGAGGTGGTTCACGAGGGCCGCCACAACCGTTCCAAGCTGTACTATCTCAGGAATATCCACGGCAAGGCGTTCCGCCAGAAAACCAGGCCCAGGAGATAGCGCCTAGAATCCAGCGGAACACGGTCGTTTTGTAGTCGGCCCCGCTCTGCCGCACGTGCCCGCCGCGCAGAGGGGGCCTTTCTTTTGCCGCTTCTCGGAGCTTACAGCCGCTTGATTTCCTGGGTCTTGGCGGTTAAGGCTTAGGCATGAGGAGAGAGCGCGCCCAGAACCAGGATCCCCTTTCCTTTGAACGCCGTTTCATGGAGGAAGGCTTCTGCCGCATAGCAGGCGTTGACGAGGCAGGCAGGGGATGCCTCGCCGGTCCAGTGGTGGCCGCAGCCGTGATACTACCTCGAGGATGCGTCCTGGACGGCGTGACGGACTCCAAGCTCCTCTCCCCCCCGGTCCGCGAGCGGCTGTTTGATACGGTGCTTGAACAGGCCGTGGCAGTCGGTATCGGAGTGGTTGGGCCTGAAGAGATAGATTCCATCAACGTCTTGAGGGCAAGCCTGAAGGCCATGACCAAGGCAGTGGACGCCCTCGATCCCAGGCCGGACCTCCTCCTGATAGACGGCAATCAGTCCATTCCTCACCACCTTCCGCAGAAGGCCATAGTCCAGGGCGACCGGTTGAGCCTCTCCATCTCCGCGGCCTCCATCGTTGCCAAGGTTTACAGGGACAGGCTGATGGAACGGTATCACGACGAGTATCCTTGTTACAATTTCGCCAGGCACAAGGGGTACGGGACCAGGGAGCACAGGGAGGCCCTGCGTCGCTGGGGCGTTTCGCCCATACACAGGAAGAGTTTCAAGGGGGTTCGAGAGTGGGTGGAACAGGCTGGATCAGGGGCGCAGAGCTCGGCAGACGGGCGGAGCGGCTTGCAGAAGAGTATCTTTTGAGCCGGGGTTACAGGCTCCTGGAGCGCAATTACCGTACACGCCACGGCGAGGTCGATCTGGTCATGGAAGACCCGGCCGGAACAGTGGTCTTCGTGGAGGTGAAGGCGAGGCGCACCGCCTCGTATGGAACTCCTGAGGAGGCGGTGGATGCCAGGAAGCTGCATAGGCTGCACCGCGTCGCACTCTCCTACCTTCAGCGCAAGGGGTGGCTGGAGCGGTCTGCGCGCCTGGACGTGGTGGCCATTTCGTGGCAAAATGACGGAACGGCCTGCTACAATCACATAGAGAACGCCTTTTGAGCAGCCTGGAGGAGGCGGGATGTCCATCAAGATACAGAAGAGCGTCGCAGAGATAAAGAACTCCCTGCTGAAGATGTCCGCCCTTGTCGAGGAGGCGGTCAGGACCGCCGTAAGGGCGTGGCAGGAAAGGGACGAGCTCCTGGCCAGGCGCGTCATCGACCGGGACTACGAGCTCGACAGGATGGAGGTGCAGATAGGCACCCTGGTCTTCAAGACCCTCGCCACCCAGCAGCCTATGGCAGGTGACCTCCGCATGGTGACCGCCGCCATGCAGATAGCGGAGCAGTTGGAAAGGGTGGGAGACCACTGCGTGAACATATGCGATCAGGTGGAGGACCTGGTCCGCCGCACCGAGATAGACATTCCGCCTGTCCCGGACCTCGACGAGATGGCCTCTATGGCCATCAAGATGCTCAGCGAGAGCATAAACGCCTTCGTTTACAACGATACCAACCTCGCCTACTCGGTGCTTATGCAGGACAGGAATGTTGACGACTTGTACGACTCGGTCATGGAGGGCGAGATAGGTTCAATGGAGGCCTCGTCCGAGAAGGTGAGGGCAGGGGTCTATCACATCGTCCTTGCCATAAACCTGGAGCGGATCGCGGATCTCGCTACCAACATAGCCGAGGATGTCATCTATCTCGTCGAGGGGCGCCTGATACGTGCAGGGACCTTGAGCGAGGAGGAGTTGGAGGCCGCAGTGGAAGGGCACGAGCCCGAGGTCCCGGAGGCGTGTCCTGCGCCGGCCGGCGGCAGGAGGGAGCCGCTTGAGTGTCTGGAGAATCACAGCCGCCAGGTCCACGAGTGCATGACAAGGGCATACGATGCGTTAAAGGTCTATCTGCAGGGGGACCTCTCCGGGTTCGAGGACTACGTGCAGGAGGTGTCCGAGCTGGAGCACGCAGCGGACCTCATAAGCCGCAACGTCAGGTCACACCTGCCCAAGGGCATCATCATGCCCATAGACAAGTTCGAGCTGTTCCTGTTCCTGAAGGAGCAGGACGACATAGCTGACACCGCCGAGGACATGCTGGAGTGGCTCTCGTACAAGGAGGTGGATGCGCCGGAACCTGTCAAGAAGGACATCATGGAGCTCTTCGACCTCTGCCTCGGCATCGTGGAGCGGCTCGGTCCCATAGTAGTGGCGGCCAGGACCTTCTTTCAGACCGGTGACGAGGACGTGCGTGTCCATATCAAGGAGGCGATACGGGAACTGAGGTCCAAGGAGCACGACGCCGACGTATTCGAGCACGAGGTGAAGAAGAGGCTCTTCTCTATGCAAGGCGATCCGCTCTCCACATTCCACCTGGTCAGGCTGGTGGAGCTCATAGGGGCCTCTGCGGATCATGCGGAGAATGCCGCAGACATACTCCGATCCATGATCGCCAAATAGCCATTACAGGCAGCGGTGCCGTAGGAGGGACTTGTCCACCACCAATAGGCAGGTCCTGACCCTTGTGGTAACTTCTATCCCGTCTCCCTCTCCTGTCCCGAAGACGATCTCCCGCGCCCTCTCCTTCTCTCCGCTTGAGAGCGGGCGGTAGAGCTCCATCTGCCAGAGCATGTTCTCCAACTGCCTTGCCTTGCTCCGCCTGCGTTTCCAACAGCCGTGAAAGAAGCGCAGGTCTGGGGCATATCCCCGTGTGTAAAGGTAGTTGAAGAGTACCAGCATGTCCGGGCGCTGTTCGCCGGACTGGGGATCGTGGCCGAATATCTCCAGGAACAGCCGTTTCAGGAGTTGATTCTCCTTGACCCCGGCCCACGAGACCAGGGCTACGTGGCGTGCCGACGAGTCCAGTAGCTTGTCCACCAGGTCCAGGGAGCGGAAGATGGGGGTCATCGAGGCGAAGACCAGGTCGAAGGCGCCTGCCGGGCGGTATCTGCGCCAGTCGGCCTGGACCACTTCGATATTGTCCAGGGATTTTTGCGCCGCTTTTTTCTCCAGGACCTCCAGCATGGCCTTGGATACGTCCAGGGCCACCACCTCCTTGACCCTTGGGGCCATGCGCACGGCATAGGTCCCTGTGCCGCATCCCACGTCCAGAACCCTTGCGCCGTTGTTCAGCACACCTCTGGAGACGAGTTCGTCAAGCACGCCTTCCACCTGGCGCATGTAGTCGGGACACTGCTCCAAATCGTCGTAGGTGGAGGCCGCCCTGTCCCAACAGTCTGGGCACATGGCCCTCTTGCCAGGTTTTTTGAGGCGTTTTTCGCTGAATTTTTTCCAGAAGGCAGGAGAGTAGGGAGATATTTCATTGGCTGTCATGACGGTTTCCCCTTAAAAAAGCTGTTGATTCCAAGGTGCCCCAGCCAGATAATTAAGTAATCACGCGCGAGAGAAGGAGGGAATAGAGATGCCGCAACAACCTGTTAGCCCAAAGCCCAATCTGGAGTACATCGACAAGGAAGCCCTGAAGATCAACATCGCCAAGGCCATAATCCTCACCATAGTAACCTGTGGCCTTTATAACATCTACTGGCAGTACCTCCAGATGAACACCGTGAACCTCCTCCTCGGAAGGCAGCAGTTCTCGTTCATGCGTTGGTTCCTGCTGACTCTGGTCACTTGCGGACTCTACCACATCTACCACGAGTACGTCTTCGGCCGGGCCATCTCCGAGGCCCAGCAGATATACGAAGTCCCTGTCCCAGGAGAGAATCTGGCTACCACTTCGCTCATACTCTCTATTATAGGGCTGGCGATAATCAGCGATGCCATCCAGCAGCGCGAAATCAACAACACCATCGACGCCATTCCGTAAGATCCAGGTGCGGTTCGGGGGCACCGAGGCGGCGCCCTTCGCCCGCCTGGTGATGGCAGGATGGGCGGTGGTTTTTGCGATGCGCCACTGGGGAGGCTGGAGGGAGAGTGGCACCACCTTCCACCTGCCAGTGGGCTGTCCGTTCCGCTGGGTGACCGGGATAGAGTGCCCTGGATGTGGTATGACCAGGGCGTTCACTCATATCGCAGACTTGGACCTCTCCGCCGCGGTACATGCAAATCCCTGGAGTATCCCGCTCTTCCTCTATTTTGCGGCCGACGCCCTGGCCTTGATTCCAACCGCGTCCGATACTGGCCAGCGCCGCGACCGTCGGCCCTGGGGGCCGCTCCTGGCCGCGGTGCTGGTATGGTGGGCCTGTTGCCGCCTGGCGCCTGCGCTCCTTCAGTGAGCTGCGGGGCAGCGAGCCCGCCAGGCACGCAAGCTGGTCACAGGAGACGGTAGGGATAGGCCCGCTTGGTCCACTCGTTTTCAGGGAACCGTTTCTCGAGCTCTTCGTATGCCGCCTTCAGCGGGGCGGGATCGTGTCCGGTCTTGAACTGGGCCACGGCCCTGTAGAAGATGGCCTCTGGGACTGAGCTGGTGGAGGGGTGTCCGTCAACCACCTGGTCGAACCAGCCCACCGCCTCTTCGAAACGGTCAGCGTCGAAAGATGTCTTCCCCAATCCCAGTTTGAGCGAGGCGACGAGTTCTTCCGCAGAGAGGAATCCCACGGTCCTGTAGTGTTCGTCGCCGGATTCGTCCAGGACCACCAGAGTGGGTGTCCACTTCACATCGAATTCCCTTGCTAACGGCTCGTGGTCGTGGGGCAGCCTGACGGGGACGACGTTTTTCTCTATGAACTCTACGACAGAATCCTGTGGAAACGTAACTGCTTCCATCTGCTGGCAGCCGATTCAGCCGGGATTGAAAAAGTCCACCAGTATCGCCCGCTTCTGCTCTGCCGCCCTCTTTTTTCCCTCTTCTAAAGAGGTGAGCCATTGGATCTTGCCAGCCATCTTTTGCACCTCCATTTTTGGATCTTATGAAAATGATATTAATAATATTTGACAAGTCAAGGAAAAGCCGCTCACGGCAGGAGAGTGCTGCTCTTGCAAAACGGCCTCAGAATTGATAGTTATTCTAATTTCGTACTGCCTGAAGAGGGATCAAAGTCCTCTCACATTTGGCGAGGAATATGAGAGTAGGAGAACGGTGGAAGAGGATAGACGAGGCCAGGAGGCTGTTGGGGCTTCCCCAGAAGGTCACCAGGCTGGAGGTCCAGGACGCCTACAGGCGGCAGGTCAGGATGGTGAAGACCCTGGACGGCGGCAGGGAGGCGGATGAGCGGCTTGCCGCCCTGAACGATGCCTACCGTCTGATTATGGCGTTTGTGGACAACTACACCGTGGACCTCGCGCCAAATGAGGACGGCATGACTGGCGAGGAGTGGTGGATGTTTCATTTCGGTCAGGACCCTGTCTGGTCCAAGGAGTTCGACGATTAGAAAGGTGTGATTCAACGATGGCGCTAGTAGTTCAGAAATATGGCGGTACTTCAGTGGCCAATTGCGACAGGATCCGGAGGGTTGCAGAGCGCGTATGCCAGCGGCGGCGCCAGGGAGACGACGTGGTGGTGGTGCTGTCGGCTATGGCCGGTGAGACCAACCGGCTCATCGCCTTGGCCAAGGAGATCCAGTCTCCCCCGGATCCAAGGGAGTTAGACGTGCTGCTGGCCACCGGCGAGCAGGTGACCATATCCCTGTTCGCTATGGCAGCCAAGACCCTGGGCTTCGAGGCCCGTTCGTTCCTGGGCACCCAGGTCCCCATCGAGACCGACAGGGCCCACGGCAAGGCAAGGATAAAGAATATCCCAGGAGAGAGGCTGAAGGAGGCCCTGGCCCAGGGGATTATACCGGTGGTGGCCGGTTTCCAGGGAGTGACCGATTCTGGCAGCATCACTACCCTCGGCAGGGGCGGGTCGGACACAACGGCGGTGGCGGTGGCCGTGGCCATAGGCGCGGACGTATGCGAGATATACACCGACGTGGAGGGGGTATTCACCACCGATCCCAATATCTGCCCCCAGGCGAGGAAGATCGATAGGATCTCCTACGAGGAGATGCTGGAGATGGCGAGCCTGGGCGCCAAGGTCCTGGAGATACGCTCTGTGGAATTTGCCATGCGGTACGGGATGCCGCTGCACGTCCGTTCCAGCTTCACCGATGCTCCGGGGACGCTGGTCGTGGAGGAGGATGCAAGCATGGAGAACATTCTGGTTTCAGGAGTGACCTACAGCAAGAACGAGGCCCGGATCACACTCTCTAAAGTACCTGACAGGCCGGGGATAGCGGCCCGGATCTTCGATCCCATTTCCGAGGCCAATATAGTGGTGGACATGATAATTCAGAACACCAGGGCAGGTGAACTCACGGACATGACCTTCACCGTCCCCCAGGGGGACTACGACCAGGCCCTTGCTATAGTCGAGAGGGTTGCCAAGGAGATAGGGGCGGAGTCCGTGGCAGGGGACACCAGCATCGCCAAGGTCTCCATAGTGGGCGTGGGCATGAGGAACCACGCCGGTGTGGCCAGCACCATGTTTCGAATCCTGTCCGAGCACGGAATCAATATTCTAATGATAAGCACCTCCGAGATAAAGGTGAGCTGCGTGATAGAGGAGAAGTATACCGAGCTGGCGGTAAGGGCCCTGCACGAGGGGTTCGGACTGGACAAGGCGGAGTGAGCCCGGAGGGACGCAGATGGGCGGACGAGTGGAGATATACGACACCACGCTGAGGGACGGAACCCAGGCCGAGGACTTCAACCTCTCGGTGGACGACAAGATCAGGATCGCGGTCAGGCTGGATGAACTGGGTATCGACTACATCGAGGGTGGATGGCCGGGGTCCAATCCCAAGGACGTCACCTTCTTCAAGGAGATCCAGAGCTACGATCTGAAGCACGCCAAGGTGGCCGCATTCGGCAGTACCCACCAGGCCAAAAACAGTGCGGACACCGATCCCAACCTCCAGGCCCTCGCCGACTCCAAGGCGCCGGTGGTCACCATATTCGGCAAGACATGGGATATCCACGTGAAAGACGCTTTGAGGATCACGCTTGATAGGAATCTGGAGTTGATAGAGGACTCTTTGGCCTGGCTCAGGGAGAGGGTGGACACCCTGTTCTACGACGCAGAGCACTTCTTCGACGGCTACAAGGCCAACAAGGAGTACGCCCTGGCCACCCTGAAGAGCGCGCTTTCTGGAGGGGCGGAGTGCCTGGTGCTCTGCGACACCAATGGCGGCACCCTGCCCCACGAGATCGCGGTGATAATGGAGCAGCTGCGATCGGAGCTGCCGGAGGGGACCAGGTTGGGGATCCACTGCCACAACGACAGCGAAGTGGCGGTGGCCAACAGCTTCGCAGCGGTGCAGGCAGGGGCCGTGCAGGTCCAGGGAACGATGAATGGGTTCGGCGAGCGGTGCGGCAATGCCAACCTCTGCTCCATAATCCCTGGCCTGGTGCTGAAAATGGGATACCAGTGCACCGCTGGGGAGCGGCTGAAGGAGTTGACGGCGGTTTCCCGGTTCATATGTGAGATCGCCAACCTGCCCCACAACAAATATCTCCCCTATGTCGGGGCCAGCGCCTTCGCCCACAAGGGCGGTATCCACGTCAGCGCGGTTCAGCGCAACCCGGAGACCTACGAGCACATCAGGCCGGAGGCGGTGGGCAATGTGCAGAGGATTCTGGTCTCCGACTTGGCGGGCAAGAGCAATGTCCTGGTCAAGGCCAAGGAGTTCGGACTGGACATCGAGAGCTCCGATCCCGTGGTGCTCGACATAGTGGCCGAGCTCAAGGAACTCGAGGCCCAGGGCTTCCAGTTCGAAGGGGCCGAGGCATCCTTCGAACTGCTCATGAGGCGGGCCACGGGGGCGGTCAAGAAGTATTTCGATCTTATCGGGTTCAGGGTGATCGACCAGAAGAGCCGTGAAGATGAGCCGCCCCAGGCCGAGGCCACGGTGATGGTGAGGGTGGGCGGCCACGTGGAACACACGGCCGCAGTGGGAGACGGTCCGGTCAATGCATTGGACAACGCCATCAGGAAGGCACTGGGGCGTTTCTATCCCCAGCTCGACG